>CAMBDN010000123.1 GCA_945865355.1 Legionella genomosp. 1 | reverse complement strand
GCCTAATTGCCTAATTGCCTAATTGCCTAATTGCCTAATTGCCTAATTGCCTAATTGCCTAATTGCCTAATTGCCTAATTGCTTTGTATCATGAAGAGATTAGTAACGAATACAAGGATAGTTTTAATGAGTTTCAACCAAGGGAAGTATCGTCAAGCAATACTGTTATTGACAAGCTTAAGTTCGTCGATGGCATTTTCAGCCAGTCAGCCAGTCAGCCAGTCAGCCAGTCAGCCAGCCTAAATAATTTTCTTCATTCGCTTGTTGATGTCAAGCAATATACACCTCTGGTTACACTGACTGTAGGCCCTGATTTTGTTAAGCCTGGCCAAGCACAAACGCTCACATTAAACCCCCCGTTTCAATACCATTATACGAACAATAGTAGCACCGCAACTGTAGCTGATGCGGGAGGATTTGTCGGTGTCGAGCGTCGTGTCACTGATTATCTCTCAGTACAATTGGGAGTGGCAGGATATGTGGATGCAGAACTGATTCCACAAGGAGATGTCTGGCAATTTGCAGTACCGTTCTTTGATACGCTCAGTTACTCGTATAAAGTGCATCATTCACGAGTGATGTTTAGCAGCAAACTACTAACAACGGTGCCTCGTTATCAAACTATTCACCCCTATTTCTCATGGGAACTTGGAACGGCCTACAATCGGGCCAACAACTACCAAGAACAACCTTTAATTCCATTGGCAGTGCCAATGACTCCCTTTGCTAACCATACTCAAAGCGCTTTTTCTTGGGGCGTTGGTGTCGGGGTAGATTATAATTTGAATCAACATGTCCGCGCAGGCGTTGGCTATCAATTCGTCAATTTAGGCGCAGTTTCGCTTGGCCTAACACCGTCAGAAATCACTACGCAGAGTTTGAGCCTGTCGCATCTCCACACCAACCAGCTTCGATTCCAACTCACCTTTTTAGCGTAAGGAAACCTCACTATGTTTAAATTTATCCTACGAGCAGTGCTGCCGTTTAGTTTATTACTATATTGTTTATTGGGCGAAGCATGGGGGGCTATAAACCCTATTACGGTTGACTTTGAAAATGGTACGACAACATTTGTTCAAGGTACCGCGGGTACTGCACGTTACCTAGTCAAGGTAAATTCAGGGGTAGCTCCTGCCGGGTATCCGCTCACAATGCGTGTACAAAATTTACCGGGCTGGGCTACACAAGATACCGCCTCAGCTTCCGCCTGCACCACAGCCACAACAAATTGTACTGCATCCATTAGTTTAAGCGCAGGGGAATATTGTTGTTTGATGTTGAATTTGGATGTAACTCAATTGACAGCGGGCAGTTATTCCATTACGCCGATAGTTGCAACAACCCCTAAAGCAACTTATCAAGGACAAGCAGCGGCAACGACGGTGACCGTGAACGCAGCACCACAAACAACAACCATTTCAATATTGCCTGCTGCTAATGCTCCACAGATTCTAACAGCAGATGGTGCAATAATGCTGGTTTTTACTATTACCAATACGGGCGACGCAACTGCGACAAATATCACAGCAACGCAACCCGCAGGCTGGAGTGGGGTTAACATTGTAACCATTGCAGGTTGTGCAAGTCTTGCCCCTGCTTCGAATAATTGTACTATCACATTAACTTCCAGCACGCCCAATTTAGCAAAACAATTTACGGTTCAAGGGACGAATACAGGGGCAGCCATATCAAGTCCTTATGTTGCCTTTCGTACCCATGGCGGATTAGTGTTTTCGGTGTCAGGAACGTCACCTGCGGCAACTGCAAAAGTGGTGTCAGAAACCGATAATAATCGGGGTATTCGGTGGTACAACGGTACGTTTAATACCACAACAGGAGCACAAAGTATCACCGATGGTTATTATAATGACCCCGCCACAGGCATTCCAGATACTGGCGGCAATACCTATTTAATAACTCAAGCACCCACTTACGGACTACCTAGCGTGACCTATGCGGCGGCGGTTTGCTATAATGACAGAACTTCGTCAGCTTACAATGGCGACTGGTATCTCCCCGCTATTTGTGAGTTAGGGACTTTTGATGCCGCACTGGATGGTAACGATGCGGGATGCAGAAGCATCGCCAATGTTGAAACTAATCTTTATAACTCTGGATTTCTTCCTAATTTAAGTAGGACGCGCTCCTATTGGAGTTCTACCGAGTACTCGGGCAGTCCAGGGAACTACGCGCGGTACCAGTTCTTCGGCGGTGTTGGCGATAGCAGTCAGGACGTCAGCCTTAAGTCCAATCGGAGTGGGGTTCGTTGTGTTCGGGCTTTTACCTATTAGTCTATTTATCGATTTTAGCGCGCGTTTTTCAGCGCGCTGTTTTTTTAATTTTTTAGGGTTATATAGATGGCGCTGTACACGGAATTACCTGTGTATCGAGATAGTTACACGCTGATTCTTAAGGTGTTTGAATACACTAAGGAATTTGATAAAGAGTATAAATACACATTAGGCCAAGACATGAAACGGGATGCGTTGCGACTGATACGTAACCTTTATCGCGCCAATAAAACAACCAGCAAAGTTGCCCATCTGGAGGTTTTTTTGGATGAGCTTGAGTTCCTGAAATTAGAAATCCGTTTATGTGTTGATATGAAATTATTGCCAATGAAGAAACAAGCCGTATTAAGCGAGCTTGTGGAGCGCATTAGCAAACAAGTTATCGGTTGGCGAAATGCAAATCGGTAAAGCCAGAATCTCAAGCGTTAAGGCGTTTGAGAGCGAGCAGGTTTTATTTTTAAAGCGCACTGGGACTGCTTTTTTTTGAGTAGTTTAATTACATCAGACAGGAATCCTTGTTTTGATTAAAACGCCAGTGAATTGCGGTCAACTATTGGAGTTCTACCGAGAACTCGGGCAATCCACAGAACAACGCGTGGAATCAGAACTTCAACGGTGTTGGCGATAGCAGTCAGAACAACGAAAATAAGAACAATCAGAATGGGGTTCGTTGTGTTCGGGATTTGAAAATAAAACTAAAATAGCAGTACAGCGCGGGCAGCATCCGTTGTCCGTGTTTTTTTTATTTGAGTCATCATGATTGAGTTAAGCGAATTATTTGAGGCTTACGAAGGTTGTCGTAAAAACAAGCGCAACACGATGAATGCCATTGCGTTTGAAGTCGATTATGAAAGCAATCTAATCGCACTTTGTGATGACATTAATCATGGCACCTACCAACCAAGGCGTTCAATCGCTTTTATTGTCAACAAACCAGTCAAGCGAGAAATCTTTGCGGCAGACTTCCGCGACCGCGTGGTGCATCACTTGATAATCAATAAGCTTAATCCTCTATTTGAAAAGACCTTTATTTATGACAGCTACGCTTGCCGACAAGAACGAGGAACCCATTTCGGCATCAAGCGCCTTGACCGGTTTATCCGGCAATGTTCAAGCAATTACACACAAGACTGTTATGTTCTTAAGCTAGATATCCAAGGGTTTTTCATGGCAATTGATAAACGTGTTTTATGGGCACAATTGCAATCATTTATTATTGACCAATATTGCTTCGCTGATAAAGATTTTTTGTTGAGTCTTTGTCACAAAATAATCTTTAATAACCCCACGAAAAACTGCCACATCAAAGGCAGTCAACGTCATTGGCAAGATTTACCGCCGGCAAGATTTACCGCCAGACAAAAGCCTTTTTTATTCAGCGCCAGACTGCGGTCTTCCAATTGGAAATTTGACCAGTCAAATATTTGCCAACTTCTATGTGAATGATTTCGACCATTTTATAAAACACGGACTTGGTGTCCGCTACTATGGTCGTTATGTTGATGATTTTGTGTTGGTGCACCAGGCCGTTGAATATTTAAAGGCACTAACTTCAAAAATAGCTGATTTTTTGAAATCCAATCTTCATTTGACAGTTCACCCACGAAAAATACATTTACAGCATTACAGTAAGGGCGTGAATTTTTTAGGGGTGACTATCAAGCCTCATAACATCATGGCAGGCAAGAGGATTAGAGCAAATTTATATGATGCGATTATGAAGCATAATGCCTTGGCTTTAAAGAACAAACCAACACGTGAAGAACAAGCTATGTTTCTGTGCAGCATGAATTCCTATCTTGGCATCATGAAGCATTACAATACATACCGACTGCGCCAGCGAATGTTGATTAAGCATCTCTCCGCATGGTGGTGGAATTTGGCTTATTTTAGCGGAGGGTGCTCCAAACTGATTTTGAAGCAAAAAACAATACGATGAATAACGCATACAACAGGGTGTAAGTGAAGAATGAGCTTGGATGTAGATGGATTTACAAATGAAGTCAATAGTTGCGAGGTGGTGATAAAAATAGACTCGGATCATCGGCTCTTAAAATTAGCACGAAACTTGCCTTGGGATGCGATGCTTGATGCAATACTCCCAGACCTGCAACGCACCGATAAGAAACGTTGGTGGATGGGCAGGCCGCTGCGAGTTCGCATTCACTTAGGCGTTTATATTTTACAACAGATGTTTAATTTGACGGACCGAGCTGCTGAGCAGCAGGTGCGAGACAATGCTGCTTTCCGAAAATTCTGTGGTTATGGGTTAGTCAGTACCTGGCATGCACCAGACCATACCAAAATTGAGGTTTTTCGTTCACGATTAACGGCAGAAACTCAGCGTAAACTCGCCAACTTGATGTCCCAACAAGGGGTTAATTTAGGTTATGCGAATCCGGCAGAGCTTGACATCGACTCAACAATCCAAGAGGCGAATATTGCGTTTCCCGCAATCGCAAATTTGATGATTAAAGTTGCGATATTTGCTTCTCGGGTTGGTAAAGGGCTTAATCAGCTGTGCCATGCTGGTGAGAAGCGCTTCAGTGTTGGTCTGAGCCATTTAAAACAAATTGCGCTGTATTACTTTAATCTTAAACGCAAGGGCGAGTCCGAAGATTTATTAAAAACGGTATTAAAACGATTATGGTGTGAAACGTATGAGCAAACGTTACCCATTCTTAATAGCCTGAGTCAGCTGAACAATAAAGTGCAGGCCGGAAAACATTGGGCTATTCGACGAGCTATGGAAATTCTGCAATGGCGAGGGTGCGACCTTCTTGGGCAAATCCACGGTTATCTTTTTGAGGGGTTAACGAATACGGCAATCAATTCGCTTCATGCGTATCAGGCTGCTTGTTTTAATAAGGGCAAGCTCAATAAAGGCTTGCAGTTTGGCCGCGCGTTTCAATTAGGGCGAATCGGCAATAACTTTCTGTTTGTTGGTGAGTGTACTTCATTACACATGCCTGACGCGCAATCGTTGCCTGCAATGCTGCGGTTGCACGAGAATTTATTTGGTAAGGGAAAGATTGAATCCATCGCCACTGACAAAGGGTACTATTCCTATGATAATGAACGGCGATTAGAACAAATGGGTATTCAGGCGATTCAGCTGCCGCGCCCAGCAAGAACTCTTGATGCTCCGAAAGAGAAAACACCATGGCCAATTCGTCAGTTGCTTCACGATCGTCGCGCAGGCATTGAGCCGTTGATTGGACACACAAAACACGCTGGTCAAATGGGGCGAAGTCGTATGAAATCCGACCAAACAACACTTGCAGCGGGCTATGCCTCCGTATTTGGCTTTAATTTACGCCAGCTTGTGAGGAACCTTAGGGCGAAGTCCGTCCAAAAGTTGAGAAGTTGAGTTATATTGCTGCAAATGATGCGGATAATAACCTAATAAACGTCACCCAGAGCGTGGCGAAGGATCTCGTGATGACAAAGGCCAGCGCTTGATTCAGGAGATCCCTCGCAGGCTCTGGATGACGTTGTTTCGTTGGTTTATTAGATAAAATTAATACAATTCATTACGTGACAGCGACTAACTAGTCGCTGTCACGTAATGTTTTAGGTGATGATGGTGAATGTTTTTTGATGATATTTTGAATTTTACGAAACAATTTTTCTCATGATTTCACAGCTCGCGTAAAAATTCCAGAAGAATTTGCCTTATTGCCTTATTGCCCTATATGATAGGTCTATTCCTGATGAGTGATAAAGATTTTTTATGATGTTTGACAAAAGGAAGTGTCGCCAAGCAATACTGCTATTGATTGGTTTAAGTTCTTCAATAGCATTATCAGCCAGCCAGCCAGCCAGCCAGCCAGCCAGCCAGCCAGCCAGCCAGTAAATTTTAGTTCGCTTTCGTCCACTACATCTCGCTTTTTATCATCATTGCCTTCCAGGCTTAAACAAGGGCATGCAGTATTGCAGTTAGGTGGATACCGGAGTATTGCAGGCTCACAACAACACATCAATATTCAAGACTTAATCGGTGATGCGTTCACTGTGACCCAAAACGGAAGCGGTAATGGTTTAGTCGGTTTGGGATATTTCATCGATGGTCAAGAAAAAGAACGCTTTAAAATGGTTTATGGGATTAACGCGTTTTATCTTCCGAAAACGAGTGTTTCGGGGAACGTGATTCAAGAGGACACCCATACCAACCTGGCTTATCGTTACCAACTCACCCATTATCCAATTTACGCGGTTGCCAAATCAGTTTTCAAAACCAAATGGCCTCATTACGATGCTACCTTAGACGTAGGGATTGGTCCGAATTTCATGCAAACACAAGGATTTAACGAGAGCACCTTAGGGGCTAATACCCATCCGGACACCATTTTTTCAAGCCATACCACGACGACCTTTACAGCAACGGTGGGTGTTGGGATTAAAGTCAACCATTTTCTTTGGCCAACCAAAACCCCGCTTGAGTGCGGGTATCGATTTTTTTACTTAGGCCAAGGTCATTTCACCCCTGCAACAAGCCAAGTGGTCAATACCTTAACTACAGGCGCAGTCTATGGCAATGCGGTGATGTGTTCAATGACGGTTTAGTTTTCACAAAAAGGACTATTGACGATGAATTTTATGATTAAAAGAACATTAGGTGCTTTATTGGCACTGCAAGCAATGAATGTATTTGCCGCGACAGGCAATTTATTTAATGTGACGACTAGTGGGGCGCCTCTTGCTCAGGTGGTGAATTATACCCTATGCCTAACCATCAATGGACAGCATCCACTCAGTTGCCAAGACTACACTACATCGCAGACGACACTGACGATAAGAACAACGGCCTCTAATCATACCTATCATTATGCAGGGATTAAAATAAACACCCCAGGTTTTAGGTATACCGGCCAAGGTTTTCGAGCAAGTACGCGTAAGAAAATAGTCGTCGAGACGGCTACAGAAGGGTATACGTTTATAGGCACGGTCAGTGATACGCATGCTGCAACGGGCACAGTATCGCCAACAGGAGGTGGCGGCACCACGGCCTTGAGCGTCAGCATTACTGATTTGGCACTCAGCATCTGCCATTCCGCACCCTGTCATGAAGAATTATTAATTACCAAAAATGGCTAAAAAAAACAATTTTCCTGACTATCGGCATAGGTATTTTTGTGTATAATCTCAACATGTTAAGGATGTTGCGTATTGTACAATGGATGTATTTAAAGA
>CAMBDN010000122.1 GCA_945865355.1 Legionella genomosp. 1 | reverse complement strand
CTATATCGTCATACTATCAATGGATACAATAGTATGCCTGTAAAAGGCGCCTGCGTTACCTGCTCCGATAATGATTTGATGGCTGCCGTTGACTATATCCTCAACAAGTCACTTGCACGTTCACAGTGGTTAGATGTAGAGGCGGGTGGGACCAAGAAATTCCCTTCCAGCGGTAGGGAAATATATGATGAAAACTGCAGTGTTTGTCACAATGAGGGCAAATTGGGTGCACCAAAAATTGGCGATAAAGCGCTATGGAAACCATTGATTGCACAAAATTTTGATGTTTTGGTTGAGCAAACCGTCAATGGAGCACATCATCCAAAAAATGGTGGCTGTGAGCATTGCACAACGGGTGAGGTCATTGATGCCATTAAATATATTGTTAGCCAATCTAAAACTGAGGGTAATTTTACGTTGTGGTAAGTCTGGGTCAAAAGCGTAGAACGAATAATAACATTAGCTAATTGACGAGTTGAGGGATGGGGATGTTAAACAAGTGGAACCTCTGTAGAATGATAGCGATGCTGGCCACATTTGTGCCGGCACAATCGGTACTAGCGGCTGCTGATTATTGGCAGATGAACATGCGCAAAGGGGTGACACCGGTCAGTCATGATATGTATTTTTTACACATGACCTCCTTGACGATATGCATTATCATCGGCATCGGTGTTTTTGGGGTCATGTTCTATTCGATTTTTCATCACCGCAAATCAAAAGGGTATAAAGCAGCAACGTTTAGCGTTAACACCCGATTGGAAATTATCTGGACTATCATTCCGTTTATCATCTTAATTGGACTTGCAATTCCCGCAACGCAGGTTTTGATTCGTCAAGAAGATAATACGGATTCAGACGTTACCATTAAAATCGTGGGCTATCAGTGGAAGTGGCAGTATCAATATATGGATGAGGGCATTAGTTTTTTTAGCAATTTGTCAACGCCCTATACTCAAGTCCAAAACCAGCAACCAAAGGGACAATGGTATTTACTAGAAGTTGATCAGCCCTTGGTTGTACCGATACATAAAAAAATTCGATTTTTGGTTACATCCAATGATGTTATCCACTCATGGTGGGTACCTGCTATCGGTGTTAAGCGCGACGCAATCCCTGGTTATGTACATGAAGCATGGGCGCGAATTGAAAAACCAGGTGTATATCGCGGTCAATGCGCAGAACTTTGTGGTATTAATCATGGCTTTATGCCAATTGTTGTGAAGGCTGTAAGTGAAGAAGATTTTGCCAAGTGGGTTGGTCAGCAAACAAAAGTAGAAGACAAATACGCCACGACAAAAGCAGTCGCTGCTGCCCAAAAGATGATGACTCACGAAGAGCTCATGACGCTGGGCAAAGAGAAATATAATTTGATTTGTGCAGCCTGTCATCAACCCACTGGACTGGGTTTGCCACCGATGTACCCTGCGCTCAAAAATAGTTCTATTGCTGTGGGTAAGCCCATATCAAGGCATACTGCCTTGGTGTTAAATGGAGTTCCAGGATCGGCGATGCAACCCTATAAAGATCAATTAACGGATGATGTGCTTGCGGCAATTATTACTTATGAACGCAACGCATGGGGAAATAACACAAATGATGATGTTCAGCCGGCGGATGTAGCAAATGTCCGGCACGGTGACGTTCAACAACCAACAATGGTGAAGAAAGCTCAAGCTGGAGGGTTACAATGAGTCAAGCAGTAGCACATGGTATAGAACATGACGCTCATCACGGTCCAGAACAAGGCAAAGGGATCATTGGTTTCATAAAGCGCTGGTTATTCACCACCAATCATAAGGACATCGGATCATTGTATCTATGGTTGGCGATGATTAGTTTTTTTGTTGCCGGCAGCATGGCTCTTGTCATTCGTGCAGAATTGTTTCAACCAGGGCATCGTTTTGTTGACCCAAATTTCTTTAATCAAATGACTACAATGCATGGATTAATGATGCTATTTGGTGTCGTCATGCCAGCTTTCACTGGTTTTGCTAATTGGCAAATACCAATGATGATCGGTGCCCCTGATATGGCTCTGCCACGTTTAAACAATTGGAGCTTCTGGATCCTGCCGTTTGCTTTTGCTTTGTTAGGCTCGACAATGTTTCATAGCGGTGGTGGCCCTAATTTTGGTTGGACCATGTATGCTCCTTTATCGACCAAATTTGCACCGCCGAGTACCGATTTTATGATTTTTTCAATCCATATGATGGGGCTTTCATCGATCATGGGATCGATCAATATTATCGCTACGATATTTAACATGCGTGCCCCAGGTATGTCACTTATGCAAATGCCCATTTTCGTTTGGAGCTGGTTGATTACCGCTTTTCTTCTCATTGCTATTATGCCTGTTTTAGCTGGTGCGGTAACAATGATGTTAGCTGACCGTCATTTTGGTACGAGTTTTTTTGATGCGGCAGGTGGTGGTGATCCCATTTTATTTCAGCACGTTTTTTGGTTCTTTGGCCATCCCGAAGTTTACGTTTTAATCTTGCCTGCGTTTGGCGTTATTTCTGAAATTATACCTACCTTTAGTCGTAAGCCATTGTTTGGTTACCATTTTATGGTCTATGCAATTATTAGTATTGCAGTGTTGTCGTTTATTGTTTGGGTACATCATATGTTTACTACGGGTGTTCCATTGGGTGCGGAACTCTTTTTTATGTACACCACCATGCTGATCGCCGTCCCAACAGGAATAAAGGTTTTTAACTGGGTTGGTACAATGTTCAGAGGCTCATTATCCTTTGAGACCCCCATGCTTTTTGCAATTGGATTTGTTTTCTTATTCACGATTGGGGGGTTTACCGGCTTGATGCTTGCTTTGGTGCCAGCCGATTATCAGTACCAGGATACCTATTTTGTAGTCGGACATTTCCATTATGTATTAGTACCGGGTGCTATATTTTCCTTACTGGGTGCTACGTATTACTGGTTACCAAAATGGACTGGCCATATGTACAATGAGCGATTAGGGAAATGGCACTTTTGGCTATCCGTTATTTCCGTTAACATTGCTTTTTTCCCTATGCATTTCTTAGGTTTAGCTGGCATGCCTCGTCGAGTTCCTGATTATGCGCTGCAATTTACTAATTTTAATATGATTTCGACAATTGGTGCCTTTATCTTTGGTTTTTCTCAATTGTTGTTTTTATACAATGTCATTAGCACGGTTCGTCACGGGAAAAAAGTGGATAATAAGGTATGGGAAGGAGCACACGGACTAGAATGGACATTGTCCTCTCCTCCTCCTTACCATAGCTTTGTAACGCCACCTGAGATTCCACCCGCTTTCCATTGAGGTAAATGTTGTATGGTTGTAAAAAAACATGCGAAGCTAGTTGTTCTGCTCGCAGTAATTGTTGTGGGAATGTTTGGGTTCGGGTTTGCATTAGTCCCTATATACAATACATTATGCAGAACATTAGGCATCAATGGTAAGACCAATCCTGAAGCAGTGGCTTACGATGTTAGTAAGGCTAAAATAGATAAAAGAGAGGTGGTGGTTGAGTTTGTCGCAACCAATAATGGTGGTGTACCGTGGAAATTTTACCCAAAGATCCGAAAAATTAAGGTTCATCCTGGTGAAATTGCAAGACTTGCGTTTTATGCAGAGAATACAACGGATCATCGTATGACAGTGCAAGCAATACCTAGTGTGACGCCAGGTATTGCGGCAAAATATTTAAAAAAGACGGAATGTTTTTGTTTTACACAGCAGACGTTAAATGGACACGAAGCAATGGATATGCCATTGCTGTTTCACATAGATAATGATTTACCCATTAACGTGAGAACCATCACGTTAGCGTATACGTTGTTTGATGTAACAAACCGGGTCAAGGACCGCGCCTGAACTAACACCGCATTCTTGCGCAATCCTAAGTAGAGAGAACAGGAGAACCACTCATTATGAGCGAACACGGCACCTATTATATTCCCCAACCAAGCCACTGGCCGTTAGTAGGCTCAATTGGTTTAACCACCATGTTAGTCGGTGCTGGATCTTGGTTGCATACCGATTGGTATGGTCCCTATATTTTTACGATTGGCTTGATGATTTTGTGTTTAATGATGTTCGGCTGGTTTGGCCAGGTTATTTATGAAAATCAAAAAGGTCTCTATGATCTCCAGGTTGATCGTTCATTCCGCTGGGGAATGTGTTGGTTTATCTTCTCTGAAGTTTGTTTCTTCGGTGCATTTTTTGGCGCCTTGTTTTTCACACGACTTTGGTTAATGCCTCTGTTGAATGGTGATATACATCCTATTACCCATATTGTCTTATGGCCTAATTTCCAAGCCACCTGGCCGCTGTTAGTTAATCCAAATAACCAAGTATTTGTTGGTGCTCATGAAGGGATGCCGGCATGGGGATTAGCTGCAATTAATACGATGGTATTATTGACATCCGGCGTGACAATTACCTGGGCACACTGGGCATTGAAAATGAATAAGCGACGACAGCTAGACATTGGTTTAGGCTGTACTATTGCTCTGGGTATCTTTTTTCTATTCTTGCAGGCACATGAGTACTATGATGCTTACACCGAGATGAATTTAACCTTGGACGCAGGTATTTATGGAACGACCTTTTTCATGCTAACAGGCTTTCACGGGCTGCATGTTACCATTGGTACTATCATGCTGATTGTCATTTTGGCCCGTTCATTGTGTGGCCATTTTACACCCGAACGACATTTTGCCTTCGAGGCAGTTGCCTGGTATTGGCATTTTGTAGACGTCGTCTGGTTGTTCCTTTTTATCTTTGTCTACTGGTTATAGAGTTTGTTGACAATGACTCCCTAACGCCTACTTACCGCGACTTGCTCGCGGTATTCAGCTGATATTAATCGGCTATAGATTTTTCATTAAGTCGTACTTTCTGTATCTATTGCATTCCCTTCATAATCAACGTACATTTGTTAAATGGTTGTTAATAGCCAAATAGCTATATATTTGAATTATCCTTGTTTTATCGCATCATTTTAGTTTGTATAAATTCGTTTTGCTGGAGTGCATAATGGGTTGGTTTATGAACGTGAAGGATTGGGGTAAACGGATTTGGGCTCATGATACTTCAGCGGCTGTTGCCAGCTATTCTTATCAGACAATAGCCTATGCATTCGAACAAATAGGTGTTATTCCTAAAGTTGTGAACTCGATTGTAAACCATGTACCTACTAAAACCGTTGCCAAGCATCTCATGCGTATTACATTCGAAGACTTAGTACCATTGGTATTGGTCACATTCTGTAACCAATACCTGCAAGACCGAGGTAAAGATTATTTGGACGACGATCCTGATAGCGCCTGGTTAAGCACTGATACGGCAATACAAACGACATTATATTTATTACAGGCAGCAACCTGGGTTTACAGTATCAATAAAAAAACTCAAATAGCTGTTCGAACAACCATTGTTAGTTTAGAGGCACCATTTTTGCTGAATGGAGTTAAGAGCGCATCACCAATGACAATATGTAAGGAAGAGCATTGTTCGATGTTACGTTTCATGCAGGGCTCCCTCCGAGATATCGTTGCTTACTGGTCGACAGAGGCAGCAATTTCACTCATTGGATACGTACCTGTAGCAGGTGGTCCTCTCGCTGCGGTCTTATCGGTATATCATCGAGGTCGCTATGTATTAACGGTTGTTTTACCGGATGTATGCAATCGACACCAGGTCGTTTATCTGCAGGAGCATTCAGAGCTAGCTTTATCTTTAGGTTTGGGACAAGTCGGGAGCTCATGGTTAGTTAACTCACTCCTAGAAACAGCAACAGGAATTCCTCGCGCATTTTATGCCGGTGCAGTTGAACAGTTCATGTTAGTCACTCAAATGAGCGTAGCCGCGCATTTAAACTTACCCGCGACACAGAAATTATCGAAAAGGGTTTTAGCTGATCCTATATTACTTTATCAAGGTGGCGTGGGATTTATGGTGGATACAATCTTGTTGGGGCTTAAGGTAAAAATACCGCGCATCATGCAAGGTAGACCATCACGAAATATTTCAGAAATAATTGATGCGTTACCGTTGGCCTCACTGTACCAACTCAGCAAGTTGATATTTCACAATAAATTGGCACATATTTTTCTTCCATCATTACTACATGACGCAAAGTCGTTCATACAGGATCCAATTGTTCGCTCTAATTGGACGGGTTTGCGGGAAACGATTATTAATGTATTTACAATCCTTGAGAAACTAAAAAATCATCCTGCGGTAAGGGCATCGAGTTATATGCCAAATGTGGCAAGTACACTGGTAGAAGCATACCTTGGAACCCCAAAATTTTTAACCAAGCTACTATTACAATTATTAACCGATGAAACATTTATTAATCAGGTGCGAGCATGGCGATCTGAAGTCGAAAAATTGAAATTGGAAGATACTCTACCTGTATCAACGGAGGTGGGGGCAGGATATAGGCTTTATCCTGCTGTTGATGATCGTTTGCAGTTTGAATGGCATGACTTAAAAGAGGATTCCGAGTCAGTCATCGAGCAAGTTGCAGCAGCCGGTATTGAGAGTGAATGGCATGACTTAAAAGAGGATTCTGGGCCAGTCATCGATCGAGTTGCAGCTAGGGGTATTAAGCGTGAATGGTATGACTTAAAAAGTGATGAAGATGCCATACGATTTATGCGTCATCGTTTCCATTCACCAAAAAATAGAACCATTGCAGCTGCTGAAGTTAATCCTGGAATAGATTGGGACGTGGTCGAAGAAACAGCCTCACCCACTTAATTTTATAATTAATTTGCTTTATACTTATGCAGTTTTCAGGGTCAGATTGTGCACCAATATCAAGATTTAATATCAATTTTTAATGCTTGTTTTGCTGAGGAATATAATACTCAGCTTGTGAAAGGTGGGGATGAGCCGATCTATCTTCCTGCTGATCGGGAGAGACCCTACCACGCCATTTTCTTTGCCCACGGGTTTTTTAGTAGTGCATTGCATGAATGTTCACATTGGTTAATTGCTGGTGCTGAACGGCGTAAGCAAGTGGATTTTGGTTATTGGTATTTACCCGATGGTCGAACAGCCGCACAGCAAGAAATATTTCAGTCTGTTGAAGTAAAACCCCAAGCTTTAGAGTGGATTTTGTCGATGGCTACGGGGCATCCATTTCGTGTTAGCATCGATAACTTAAGTGGCGTTGCGTCGGATCCCCAGCCGTTTAAACAAGCAGTATATGACCAAGTAAAAAAATATGATGAGCAAGGACTTCCTGCTCGAGCCACGATTTTTCGACACGCACTTTGCGACTTTTATGCGACACCACAGGATCTAAATATCGAGGATTTTGATGTTCAAACGCTACGTTGATTCAGCTCAGCGGAGCACGTCAGGTGTACTAGCAATTTTAGCAAATTATTCCAATAAAACAACTTCGTACGATAGTGCCGAGTTGCCTCAAAATAAATGTTACCCAAAATAGGAAAAATTTGATTCGTTGCCTCATAAATAATGTTACCGAAGGAATAAAAGGGACATTGATATGGGGAAGCTCTCGATGGATCTTTATTTAGACAACATGCTTAAACGTTACA
>CAMBDN010000121.1 GCA_945865355.1 Legionella genomosp. 1 | reverse complement strand
CTTTGCTGGTGGCTATTCTCAAGGCACTATTGCTAAATATAAAGGGCGCGCGCTTCCTGACATTTCTATGCTAGGGGATCCATCCACTGGTTTGTATATTTTTGAACGAAGTCATTGCCTTTATTGGTGCATAATAGGGGGAACGAGTTTAGCAACGCCTTTATTTAGCGCAACATTAGCGCAGGTTCATCAGGCGCGAGCTTTGCGCTTAGGAGTGCAATCACCGATTGGGCTCGCAGCTCCTGCGCTTTATGAACAGTTTGCTACTTTAACGAGTGCAAATGCTTTAAACGAAATGTCACCACCAGGGCAGTCCGTCCCTGGGGCACAACAAGTTTCTGGTGCGCCATTGTCAGCATTTGTTAGCAAGGGTGTTATCTTTAATTGGGATTCTTCGCTCTCCAGTATTGATGGTCAATTTTGGAGTGATGTGGTGGGTGTTGGCTCACCGAATGTTCCCAATTTTATTGCAACGATGATGCTATTATGACAACCATCCAGACAGCACTTCGATAAGTTTACGAGCCTGATCTTCGCTAGAGATATTAAACTTAGATTTTTGCCAGTATTGGTTGTTGCGCTTTTGATAACGTCTAATGGAGTATTTTACAGGGCCATATGCTTGTTTGGTCTTGTCCCAGTCCTGATAACGAAAAATAATCGTTGACCACGCTCCTTTGGATAAAACGTGTTTGTCTAATTCTTTGGTTGTCTCAACGCCTTCTTCGCTATAGGCGATCGTCAAATCATCTATTGTTTCACTCATGAATACCTGCCATATGTTGGGTATGTTTTTAGTTCATGGATTGTAGTTTGCCATCGACAAATGTCAAGGTCATTGGTGATTGATATTGACTGAATTGATAAATCCACACTGACGGCTTTGAGTTGCTCATTATAGGTACATTAATGTAGGTGTTATTTACCATAGAGGGACTACCACAAGCCGTATAAACTTTATTTGCATCGTCTCCGACTTGTACGCTTTGGCCGCCGCACACAGACATAGCATTGGTACTAGAGCCATTAATCTTAACGCCTTTGACCTTTTCATTGACAATATCAACTTGAAGGCTAACCCCGGTGCTGCCACTAGGCAGTGACCATTGATTATAAAAGGCAGAGTTTAGGCCTGGATAGACACCACCTTGATTGAGTGTTGTATAAATCAATTGTTGTACAGGTACTTTCTGCATAACGGGCGTTTTGGATTGCTCTTTGCTGAGCGGTTCACCACATGCAGTTAGGACTTGCTCTTCGGTCATACCGATGTCGATGTACATCGAGTGTTGTGGGCAATACACCGATTGAGCTATCGCTGTACTTAGTGGGAATATAGTAACACTCAATGCCGCCAGAACCTTTAATTTCATGATGATATCCAATTAGGCCCTACCTGTTTATGAGTATAGCTATGCTTTTTCATTTTTTCCTCTTTTATATGAGGTGCATCGGTAAAGATGCTCTGATAAATAGAGTGATGATTTTAAGTAGAATCAGGATAACATAGGGTGAAAAATCGAATCCGGATATATTAGGGATGATTTTTCGGCCTAGTTGTAGCAGTGGTTCAGTTACCCGATGTAAAACCTCAGCAGCTGGATGATGCCAATGAGGGTTGACCCAGCTCATGATAACGCTAATGATCACTGCATAAAATAATATATTGCAGGGTTGAACAATCAGATCAGCTAGCGTGTAAAGTGGTAGAAAGCTCCACGGTAGCATAGCACCTAGAAATAAAGCGCCAATGGCGATATATTTTAACAATTCAACGATAACCAGCACACAAAAGCAGGGCCAATCGTAACGGCTTTTGCGGGTTTTAGTTGCAGCAAACATCTCGCTTAAGGGCCGGATGATTGGATTGGTTAGTGCATTAATCACTTGGCTAATGGGGTGTAATGAGCTAATGCGGAAATACCGCAGAGCAATACGAGCCCAAAGTACAAAAGAAAGCACGCTAAAAAATAAGGCAAACAAAAAATAGCCAACAGTTAATAACCCAGACATCATTTCTCCTCTAATAAATTGCCTAATTGTTGTGCTCGATCTTGTGCTGCCTTCATAGCAGCATGGATAACGTCATCAAAATGATGCTGCTTGAGCACTTCAAGTGCCGCAGCAGTAGTACCTGCTGGTGACGTGACCATTTGGCGTAGTTCTGAAAGCTGTAGCTTACTTTCGACAGCGTAGCTTAACGCACCATTGACAGTTTGTAATGCAAAAGATTTGGCGATCTTCTCGGTAATTCCAAAATCAACCGCTGCTTTAATCATTGCTTCTATGAACATAAACACATATGCAGGGCCGCTTCCAGAAAGGGCGGTGAAAGCATCGATATCAGCCTCTCTCTCTGTCCAGGTTATTATACCAATGCTGTTAAAAATTTGCTCAGCCAATTGTTTTTGCTTTTTGGTAACAAACGCATTGGCGATTAATGGTGTTGCCGATTTACCAATCGATGCTGCAATATTGGGCATGGCGCGCACGATAGCGGTTTTAGGGCTGTGTTTTGCGAACCAGTTTAAGCTTATGCCGCTAGCGACCGTTACGACCAAACAATCAGGGGGTATTTCTGTTTTAATTTGAGTAAATACTTTGTCCATAAGTGCGGGCTTTATTGCAAGGATGATGATGTCGGCTTCTGATATAACAGCTAAATTATCAGGGTATGTTTTAATACCCTGTTGGTTTCTGCCTAATGGAAGTGAGGGTGATGCTGCGCGAAGCTCGTTTTTATTATCTTGTATCAATCCTTGTGACATAGCTTTTGCGATGTTACCAAATCCGATAAAGCTAATTTTCACGGGTATTGCCTCCAAAAATAGCTGTTCCCACACGTACCATGGTGCTACCTGCACGAATAGCAGCTTTTATGTCACCACTCATTCCCATCGATAATGTGTCCATGCAAATGTTTAGTTGTTGATTTAATGTATGCAGTAATTGGTTTAGGCGTATAAAAGACAAGTATTGTTGTTGCTCGTCAAGTTGTCGTTTGGGAATAGCCATTAGGCCACGTAAATGCAATCTTGGCAATTGCAAAACGTAATAAGCAAGTTCGGCGAGGTCATTCGGTTTGATACCGGCCTTGGTTTCTTCGTCATCAAGATTGACTTGTATGCATATATTCAGTGGTGGTAAGGTCTTCGGTCTCGCATCATTTAGCTGCAGAGCGATTTTATGCCGAGAAACGCTATGTACCCAAGCGAAATGGTTGGCAATAGGGTTGGTCTTATTACTTTGAATCGGGCCAATAAAGTGCCAGCAAAGTGGGAGGGTTGCCAAGGCTTGTATTTTTGATAGCGCTTCTTGTAAGTAACTTTCACCAAAATCGCTTAATCCAGCGGTGTATGCTTGTTCAATCTCTTCAGCAGTTCGACCTTTACTAACTCCTAGCAAGTGGACGGTACCTGGGGGCCTTTGGCAGGAGATTTCTGTTGTACGAATGAGTTGTTGAATGGAGTTGACCTGCTCAGTTATGCTCATATATATTACTCATAGCTAAAATAATTGCCAAGGCGTTTGTTGGATGCCCTTTTCTCCAAATGCTCGGTGTTTTCTGTTTTTGGAGGAGAAAAAAAGTGCTGCGGTTGGTAAATAGCTGGTAAGTGTTTTAATACTGAATCAGCTTCCTCCAATAGTTTGCTTAAATTATGTTCAAGCTGAATGTCTTCATTTGTCTTTTCATACAGTTGGTTAGTGAGCTCTAAACCATTTTGCACGGCTTGTAAAAATTGAGAGATAGGTCCTCGCAATGCTGCAATATGATCATGAATAGGCCCTATGGCAGCATGTTTATTCCAAAGCGCTAAGTTACAGCTGATTTCAGTCATTCGTTTTATAAATCGCTTTTGTAAATCCACTGCATTTTGTAGGCGTCCTGCCAATTTTGTATTTGGTGGGTTTAAGTGGAATGTTGTTTGTTTTTGTTTATGCTTAAAATTTTTATCGAGATGCTGTTGGTATCGGTAGGCTGTTTGCATCAAAGAGTGCACCAATTGACTTAATGCATATAAAATATGGTGTAAATCATTATTGCCGAGCGCAAACTCCATGCGTTCGAGGTTAATTTTGGACGAATGCTGGGGCTCAATTCCCAGAATCTGTAATAAACCCTGATCAACCTGCAGAAGTTTTACAAAAGCATCTTGAGTGTCTAACCGATACTGCAAGGTTAGTTGTAGCATTTGAACATCGTTCTTTGCTGAACCATCTGATGAATCTGTATCGTCAAGCACTTCTTGTAGGATGGCCTGTGAATCTAACAAGGCCTGTTTGGCTTGGCTAAACAGCCGATCTAATTCATCCTGCATGGTGATTCCTTTTGATTCTTAGATGCTCCCCCATAATCCGTAAAGTATAGCAGATATAGCTATTAGGCCTATGACGGTCGTAAACGCATCGCTTCGTGGACGACTATATTTCTTCATTGCGGGCACTTTTGCAATGGCATACATGGGCATCAAAAATAAAATCATCGCAATGACCGGGCCACCTAGTGTTTCGATCATTTTCAAGATGTTGGGGTTGATTGTGGCGACAATCCAACAAGTTAGGAGAACAAACGCTTCTATCCAATATTGCAGTGTCTTATGACTGACAATTTTACTGCGAGCACGCAGTGATTTTGTTAATAAGCCTTGTAGACCTTCGTTAGCTCCCAAATAATGACCGAGAAATGATTTAGAAATAGCGATAAAGGCGACCAGCGGTGCAATATAAGCAATTGTTGGGGTCTGAAAATGGTTGGCCAGATAAGATAAGATGGAAATATTTTGTGACTTGGCCAAGGCGAGATCTTGTGGTGATAGGCTAAATACACAACTGAATACAAAGAACATAACCGTCGCGACCATCATAATGTGACTGAATTTTAAAATGCGTGAACATTTTTCATCAGCAAGTCCTGCAAAACGTTGTTTTTGACTGACGGCGAAGGAGGAAATGATGGGCGAGTGATTGAATGAAAACACCATGACCGGAATCACAAGCCACATTGTCATTAAGATTCCATGAGATCCCTGGACGTTATTAATGCTTGCATCATGATGAAGGACTGCACCGTTCCAATGGGGAATTAAATAAATGGATAGAGTGGCTAAAATGGCAATGAAGGGGTAAACGAGCATGCTCATTGATTTGATGATGATCTGTTGACCAAATCGTATGATCGTCATCAGCGCTAATAGTAGAATGAGTGCGAGTAGTGATCGGTGGGGTGCTGTCAAACCCATTTGATTAATAATGAAACTTTGGGTGGTATTGGTGATCGCCACACTATACATCAGTAAAATGGGATAGATGGCAAAGAAATACAGCAAGGTGAGTAATTTTCCTGCCGATTGACCAAAATGCTCTTCTACTACGTCAGTAATATCATTTTTGGTATGCGCACTTGAGAGAACAAAACGGCACAGTGCCCGATGCGAAAAATAAGTCATTGGGAAAGCAAGGATGGTCATAATAATCAATGGCCAAATCCCATTCAATCCAGCATCAATCGGCAGAAAAAGCGTACCCGCTCCAATGGCTGTGCCGTAAAGACTGAGCATCCATAAGGTGTCTTGTTTACGGTTGCTAGCAAGATTTTGTTCCATTGCTGGGGTTGATATGGTCTGGCTTTGAGACATCGCACAGCTCTCTTATGCTTGATTTAAGTCTGCTGACGATTCTACCATCATTTTAATATATTGTATATTTTATGCGCTGTTTTGAAAAGGCGATCGTTTGTTCATATTTTGTTCTAACTACGGTGCTTGTGCAGTGGAATTAAGAAGTCTATAATTAGCCAATGTGGAAGATAAGGGATCATTTGCGTGGATATGGCTCATAAATCGGTTGGCATGGGAACGTATGAAGTGGTTGAACTAGAACCCGCGCTGAGTCGGCCCGGTGATTTGGCGTGGCATGGTTTCAAAAAAGGGGATGCTCGTCCTGATGCTATGACCACAGCAGAGCTTATTCAAGCGCTCTTATTACTTCCAGAGACTGAAGATCGTGTGGATTTAAGTGGCAATCTTCTGGGATTATCAGAAGAAAGTCTTCTTCCAAGAATATTCAATGCGGTTAAAGAAAAGCCTCATGTAGCTGAAATTGATCTCAGTTATAATTTACTCAGCAGTATGGACCCCAAAAAACTGGCTTCGGATTGTATGGAAATGTCTGATACCATCCGGATAGTTAATATTAACAACAACAGGCTAGGATTACTTTCTTTTGATGATTTTCAGTTGGTGATGAACGCACTTTGTAAGAACGGACGAACCGTGCGAATTCAACATAATGCACTGGATAAATATTCCTCAGAGACGCTAAATGACTATCTTCGCTCTCTGGATGCCAAGATTGAGAATCATGAAATGCCATTAGATCCTTATGAAGAAGTGAGTCCTTCTTTAGGAATCTGAGCCTAATTGGGCCAAGTTAAGGGCCTTTCCGTTTGAAAATGGAACGTTAAGAAAGTTTTTACAGCATCGTTATGTCTTTAAACTTCATCGATTTCCTCGTGTAAATATCGTCTTATTATTTGACTTAATTTTCTTTGTATACCATAAATGTATTAATTAAACTCAATTAATGTGTTGATATGTCTCCTGATGAGGAAGTTCGAGCAACACTACTTATTCAAAAAACGATAAGGGGAGTTGCTGCGCGTTTAGCACATAAAATATCAAAGCTGAAGTCAGGCGACGCGACGGATTATGTGCCGTTTATGTTAGGAAACGATCATGCATTGACTGAAGATAAGTATGCCCACCATCTTATTAGGACCAATTTTGTTCTTGTTGGCACAGCGTTATTTAGATCAGTCGATATAGCTTGTCGCATGGCTGTGGACTTTGAAGGTAGAAAGGTCTTCGCCAAAGTCATCATTGTAGATAACAGTGAGAAAGTCGTTGAGTCATGGCGGCGAATTAAAACAGCTTTTGCAAGTTCGGCAGAGGGAGAGTCATGGGATAGTTTTCTCAAGAGGGGAGATGGTTTGCTAGAATTATTTTTGGAGTTGAGCGCGGAGGAGCTGTGTCGATTTGATTCAACTTCGAATCCAGCTCGATATTTTTCTGAATTTAAACGGCGGTTTGAACTTGAATATGTCAAAAGAATAGTTGCAGGTGTTGTTGTTATTCAGCAGAGTTGGGGGGATGTGGATACATTCAAAAAGATAGCAAGGATCCACGCCGATAGACCCATTGTCGCTTATCCCTCAAATATTGTTGAGTGTGTAGCGCCTGAAATGCAAATAGAGGTCCTTCGCTGCATAGAAATACTAAAGCCAGTGGTATCATTATGGGCACCGTCAAGTTGTGTAAACAAATGTCAAAACTGGGTGACAAAGGTTGATATGCCCAATTTCAGGCACACTTTGCCTGTATAACAATTTCTTGCCACTGTTCCCATGCAAAAATCAGGTTGTTACGCTGTTCACTAGCGGTCATTTTATAACGATGAGCACCAAACAAATTCCTTATTTGCCCGTGAACGGGTAAAAATCGCTGCGCCTGTTTTGGTGATTTAAATTTCCGCATTTGCTTCTCTTGCTGCCGAGTAGGTTGATGTGAAT
>CAMBDN010000120.1 GCA_945865355.1 Legionella genomosp. 1 | reverse complement strand
CATCCGCCAAGCTCACCTCTTCACCATAACAAACGTTTTTTATACGCGGTAAACTTTCTAATCGGGCTTCTATCGCATCGAATCCTTGTTTGAGCCAATGGTGGTACCATTCGGTTATTTGCGCTTCAGTGGCTTTAAACTGTTGTTTTAATTGATTTAAGACACGTAAATTATTAAGTGGGTGCATGTCGCAGGCGACTATCAATGCCAAACTTCTGACTTCACTTTGTGCTAATGGATGTTGTGGTAATAATGCCGGTGTTGGGGCGATCGTCTCTAGGTATTCGATAATAGCCAGTGATTGACTTAAAACATGGCCATTTTCATCTAGGGTAGGAACTAACTCTTGAGGGTTCAGCTGGTGGTAAGCTGGAAGATGTTGTTCGCCTCCATGATTTACCAAATGCACGGCAATCGTTTCGTAGTTGATGTTCTTGTAATTTAAAGCAATTCGCACCCTATAGCAGGCGGTGGAGCGATAGTAATCATAAAGTTTCATCATACGCTATTTTTACTTGCAGGTTTTGCAGCGGGTTGGACGACTTGCTCAATGGATCCAAACACATTTTGTCCATGCTCATTGGTCATTTCAATACGAATGGTATCGCCATACTTCATAAAGGGTGTCTTCGCTTTGCCGGTTGCAATGGTTTCTAACGTTCGCTTTTCAGCGATACAAGACGAGCCTTTGCTGCGGTCAAGATTTGAAACCGTGCCTGAGCCAATGATAGTGCCAGCCGATAAATTTCTTGTTTTTGCGGCATGAGCAATGAGTTGTGGGAATGAAAAGGTCATGTCCTCACCAGCATTGGGTTGACCAAATAATTGGCCATTTAAATAACTGTATAACGCCAGATGCACGCGTTGACCATCCCAGTGGGGATACAATTCGTCGGGGGTTACGGCGACGGGTGAGAAACTGCTAGCAGGTTTGGATTGAAAAAAGCCAAACCCTTTTGCTATTTCGTCGGGGATGAGGTTACGTAATGAAACATCATTAACAAGCATGAGCAAACGGATATGTTTTGTTGCATCAGTGGGGCTTAACCCCATTGGTACATCGTCGGTAATAATCGCAACCTCTGCTTCAAAATCAATACCGAAGGATTCATCTAATGCAATGATTGGATCCATTGGTCCAAGAAATACATCCGATCCACCTTGATACATGAGTGGGTCCGTCCAAAAATTCGCCGGCATTTCGGCTCCGCGGGCTTTTCGGACCAATTCAACATGGTTCACATAAGCACTGGCATCTGCCCATTGGTAAGCCCGGGGTAAGGGGGAATTCATCAGTGCTGCATCGAAAGTAAAGACATCACGCAGTTCGCAAGCATTTAGCTGTTGGTATACCTGAGTTAATTGGGGTTCATAATGAGACCAATTTTCAATAGCTGTTTGTAGCGTCGGGACGATGTGTGGGACGCAGATGGCTTTGGATAAATCTTTACTGACCACACATAATTCACCATCACGACAATGGGTTTTTTTAAGACTTGCAAGTTTCATGATCTCTCCCTGTCAACAGCCACTCAGCTAACTGACTAATGTACCACGCTTAATTTGATCGCGCTCAATAGCCTCAAACAATGCTTGGAAATTCCCTTCACCGAATCCTTGATTGCCACGGCGCTGGATAATTTCAAAAAACACAGGGCCAAATATATTTTCGGTAAAAATTTGTAATAGCAAACCGGATGCTGGATCTTTCTCTCCATCAATTAAAATGCGTTCATCTTGCAATTTTTTTAGTGGTTCTTGATGCCATGGTACTCGGTCACCAATCATCTCATAATAAGTGTCAGGGACGTCGAGAAAATGAACGCCTTGTTTTCTCAAGAGATGGACCGTTTTGTAAATATCAACGGCGTTTAATGCGATGTGCTGAATACCCTCGCCGTGGTATTCATGTAAGAATTCTTCAATTTGTGAGAGGTCGTCTTTCGATTCATTTAAAGGAATTTTAATTTTGCCACAAGGGCTTGCAAGGGCTCGACTGATAAGTCCCGTCATTTTACCGGTGATATTAAAAAAACGTATTTCGCGAAAATTAAAAATATTTTCATAAAATTGTGCCCACGTATCCATATTTCCTCGAAAAACATTGTGGGTTAAGTGATCGATGAATGTTAATCCAGTTGACGCTTTTGAGCTGTTTGATTCGGGTGTATGTTCCCATTGATTGGCAAACGGTTGATGGTTATCATCCACAAAGTAAATAACACTACCGCCGATAGCTTCAATGGCAAAAAGATCATGATTCACTGATTCACTATCATGAAACGGTTTCGCGCCATGTTGAATAGCATGCTCGTAGGCTACCGTGACATTTTCTACTTTAAAACCCATTGCACATGCACCAGCACCATGCGTTTTTGCATGATGTTCTGCTTGGCAATTTTTTTCTGCGTTAATGATGAACTGAATATCCCCTTGTTGGTACAGCGTTATATCAAGTAGAGAATGAGAGGCTTTTTGCTCAAAACCCATTGCAATAAATTGGTTTTCTAGAAGCATTTTATCGGGGCTTGAGAATTCAAGAAAAGCAAATCCTTTTAGGCCGCAGGGATTTTCTTGGGTGTTTGCCATTATTACTTACTCCTTTCTTGGTTCAACGCGGTTGCACTAGGAAAAGCCCATCTGCAATGGGTAGCAGGCTGGTATGCACACGGCTATCGTGTTTCAGCAATTCGTTTAATTTACGAATTTCACGAGTTTGTGCGCCCTCATCCTGTGGATTGATGACTCCCCCTTCCCAAAATACATTATCGATGGCAATGAGTCCTTTAGGACTAATTAACTGCATCGCTAAGTCATAATAGTTCACGTAATTGGTTTTGTCTGCATCGATAAAAATGAAATCGAAGGTATGCGCTCTCCCATCGTTAAGCAATTGTTGGAGTGTTTCAAGCGCTGGGGCAATACGTAATTCAATTTTCTTTTCTTGATTGGCCTTGCGCCAGAAAGATGGGGCGTTTCGTGTCCATTCTTTGTTGATATCACAGGTGATTAAGTGACCATCCTCTGGTAAAGCTAATGCCATGGCTAAGGCGCTATATCCGGTGAATGTACCTAATTCGAGCACATTCTTTGCATTTATTAAACGAATCAGCAATTGCATGAATTGCGCTTGTTCTGGAGAAACTTGCATCATTGCAAGCGGCATACTCGATGTATCCTCGCGTAGCGCTTGCAATACTGGGTGCTCACGTAGCGAAACATCCAACATGTAGTCATATAAAGCCGGGGTTAAGTTCAAATGTTTCATGAGCGTACCTGTTAAGCCAATTTCTCTTGTGCCATGGTATCGGCAATTTCACTCGAAGGTAGATTTTGTTCCGCTGAACGGGTAAAAATTTGCAGCAAAATCGAGTGGATTCCATCAATTTGTTCATTAACCAAGTGTTCCGGTGTATGTAAATATTTGCTTGCCGCAAAAATTAGACCCCCCGCATTAATGACATAATCTGTCGCATAAAGTATTTCTTTGTCATGTAGTTGTTTGCCATGATAGGCATGTGCAAGTTGATTGTTGGCAGCTCCTGCGATAATGGTTGTTTGTAACTGATTAATTGAGACATCGTTGATGACAGCTCCCAGTGCACAGGGAGCGAAAACATCACAAGCTATGGTATGGATTTTTTCTGTTGGAACAGCTGTCGCGCCAAATTCTTTTATCGCTCTTTCTACGTTTGCAGGGTTAATATCTGCCACAGTAAGACGAACACCTAACGCATGCAAATGACGTGCAAGAAGATGGCCTACGTGTCCTAAGCCTTGAATAGCAATATGTAAGCCGCTTAAATTATCTTTGCCTAGCTTAAATGCAACGGCGGCTTGGATACCACGTAATACGCCTTTAGCCGTGGAAGGCGAGGGATCACCATTATGGCTTGATAGGCTGGCTACATAGGGCGTGTGTTGCGCAATAATATCCATGTCACTTAATTGAGTACCGCTGTCTAATGCAGTGATGTAGCGACCACCTAATTCATTGATAAACGCTCCAAAACGCTGAAAATATTTTGTACGGTCAAATGCGCTACTTGGTTTAATAATGACCGCTTTTCCTCCTCCTAATGGTAAATTAACCGACGCTGCTTTATAGCTCATGCCGCGCGCTAGGCGCATAGCATCATAAATTGCAGTTGGGGTGTCCGGGTATTCAATAAAACGACAGCCACCCAGTGCGGGTCCAAGTTTGGTACTATGGACGGCAATGATAGCTTTCATTCCTGTTTTACTATCTACCTTAAGATGGATATCTCCAAAATTGTGGGATATTGCATAATCAAGAAAATCATCGTTATTATTCGTTGGTTTTAGAGTTGTTTTCAGGGTGTCAACGGACATGATTAGGTAAGCTCCGTAAGAGAATTCAGTAAGGATGTTATAGACGGATTTTTTGATTAAATCAATGAGCAGTTGTTGCGGTGTTAGTTAATGTTATATTCTTATGAAATTCTTGCCTTGGAGGTCTATATGAAGAAGATTGCTGGGATGCTTGCTTGTTTGGTGTTACACCCTGTAGGTTATGCCGCTGATGAACTGCCACAAATGATACTGGATACGGTCGTGTTTCAAATTGCTGCGAAACAATGGGTGAGCACACAAACGGCACTGTTAACAGTGAATATCAACGTCACTCTGAACAATGCTGATTTGGGTAAAGCACGTGCTGAAATTATGGATAAATTAACAAAAATCGCTGCTGGTGAGTGGCACCTCGTACAATTTGATCGCTCTCAGGATAGTTCAGGTCTAGAAAAACTCTTTGTACTGGCTCAAGCTAGGGTGGATCAGGGTGGTTTGACCAATATTTATCAGAATGCCAAATCAGTGACTAAGCCAGGTGCAAGCTATGAAATAGGGACCGTGGAATTCAAACCCAGTTTAGGCGAAATACAACAAGTGCGTTCACAATTGCGTGAACAGTTATATAAGCAAGCGAATGATGAGTTGGTAAGAATTAACAAAGTATATCCTGAGCAAAAATACACGCTCAATTACTTGGATTTTGCCGATGGAGACATGGTCGCTATGCCACAGGCTAAGACTGCGCGAGCTCAAGAAGGATTTAATACCATGGTACTGGCTGCCGCGGCGCCCAGTTTGACGGTTAGTAATGAGTTAACAATGACAGCGATGGTACAAGTGGCCTCTAATCGGAAAAAAGAAAACTGATGGAGCGATTGATCGGACATCGAGGGGCCGCTGCGTATGCTCCTGAAAATACACTTGCGGCTTTTGATAAGGCCAGTGCTTTAGGGTGTCATTTCATCGAGTTTGATGTCATGTTGAGCGCTGATGGCGAGCCGTTTGTATTTCATGATGAAAAATTAAAACGAACGACGAATGGGCGAGGTAATTTTGGTTTGGTGACGGCTGAATACATACGGTCCCTTGATGCGGGTAGCTGGTATTCAAAACAATTTCGCGGAGAAAAAATCCCATCGTTACAAGATGCAATAGAATGGTTGGCCACTTCAGGCGTGCAAGCTAATATTGAGATAAAGCCTTATCCGGGGTTCACAGAACAAACGACGATTGCCGTTCTAACGCACATTAACCGTTATTGGCCGCAAGATAAAAAAATGCCGCTAATTTCTAGCTTTGACCACAGTGCATTAACCTTATGTCATCATTTGGCGCCGGAAATACCCTTAGGGTTGTTATTGGATAAGTGGCAGGACAATTGGTTGCAATTAGCGAGTGATTTGCAATGTTTCTCCATCCATTTGAGTAAACGGGCAGCGACCGCTTCACGCGTTTCTGCAATTAAGCAGCAGGGCTATGTTGTTTATGTCTACACCATCAATCGAAAACGTAAAGCTGCTAAATTATTCGAATGGGGTGTGGATGCGGTGTTTAGTGATTATCCTGATTTGTTGTTATAAGGACGATGGCTTTGTATAAATCTCCCCTACCCCCCTTTTTCAAAGGGGGGGGAAGCGAAGATCTACAGTTTATAAAAGGTAATCGTAGATCGATGTGTTATTTTACCCCTTTAAAAAAGCGGGGCAGGGGGGATTTAAGTCCTTTTTCAGTATTATCTCTATTTTTCCTCTGCTTATTGCTATTCACCCCACTGCAGGCAAAACCCATTGAGATTATCCTATGGCACTCCATGGCAGGAAATTTGGGGGATGAAATCCAAACGTTAGCCAAAGACTTTAATGGCACCCAGAAGGAATATGTAATAAAGCCAATCTATAAGGGTGGCTATATTGAATCATTAACAAGTTTTGCTGCTGCCTTTCGCGCAAAACAGCCACCATCGCTGGTGCAGGTGTTTGAGGTTGGCACTTCAACAATGCTCGCTCCTAAGGGCATCATTAAACCGGTTGACGAGCTCATGCAAGAACAAGGGTTGACACTGCCAGAAAGTGATTTTTTCCCAGCGGTTCGTGCTTATTACAGTGAACAAGGTCATTTAATGGCGATGCCATTAAACACATCTGTGCCATCCTTATTTTACAATGCGGCTGCGTTGGCCAAAGTTGGTTATTCTGCAGAAACATTTCCCCGTACCTGGGATGAGTTTGAGATAATGGCGGCAAAACTCATTGCAGCAGGGTATCCTTGCGCTTATACCAGTGCTTATCCAGCATGGATACTCATTGAATCGTTCTCGGCGATTCATGGTTTGGCTATGATCGACCCAAGCAGCAAAAAGGCTATCTATAACAATAAACAGGTGGTTAACCATCTTGAGCGGTTGCGCCGCTGGCAGCGCTTGCATTACTTTGAGTACGGCGGACGTTCCGATGATGCGACGACTTTATTTACCAGCGGACGTTGTCCATTGCTCAGCCAATCCTCTGGTGGTTATAACAGTTTAGCGGAGTTACTAACGTTTCCTGTGGGAGTAGCCGCGCTTCCATTGGATAGTCAAGCCAGTGCAAGACGTTTTAATAATGTTGCAGGAGGGGCGGCTCTTTGGGCCGTAGCCGGGCAAACATCGCTGGTATATCAGGGAATTGCTCAGTTCTTCAACTTTTTAGCACAGCCAGAGGTACAAAAGAAATGGCATGAAAATACAGGGTACTTACCTTTGGGCATAGAGGGAATTTATAAGCCATTAGCAAATGATAGCAAACATCTCTCATTGCGACTTGCTCGATCTGAATTCATTGGTCATCAAATGGGGGGACCCGTTCTTCGAATAGAGGCACAGAATCAAATTCGTACGATAAATGATGAGGCTTTGGAAATCATTTTTGCCGGTATTAAGACGCCACAGCAAGCAATGGATGATGCCGTATCCCGAGCCAATCATAGCCTTTTGCGCTTTGCACGAAACTCGAATTAGAAAAATAAGGAGTTGTTATGTTGTTTCGTCAATTGTTTGATAGTGAGTCGTCAACTTACACCTATCTATTGGCCGCTGATTTTGGTCGTGATGCGGTGATCATTGATCCGGTCAAAAAAAATGTGAATCAATACATCAAGTTAATCGAGCAGTTAGGGTTAACGCTGGTTGCAGCGATGGATACACATTTGCATGCTGACCATATCACGGCGATTGGTGAGCTTTGTACCCAATTGACCTGTCGATCCATGATGGGAGAACAGAGCTTAGCAACTGGGGTTTCAGCACGGTTTCGA
>CAMBDN010000119.1 GCA_945865355.1 Legionella genomosp. 1 | reverse complement strand
GCGTACAGAGATATAAATATACTCTGTCGTCGTCTCCTACTACTGTAATAGAGGTTCCTGAGGCCGAAAGCCATCCACCCGCCTTGAATCAAGCGAGCGCCCCTACCGTGGACCCGGAAAATGCCGATAACCAGGGAGGTGGGGGGATTAAACCTCGATGATATTTATGCCAACCAAATTACTTGAGGAAGTAGACCAAAGGACTTCCACGCCACCGCAAGGAAATACTTCCCGCTTCCAATACACAAATAAGGCACGCACGGCTGTCCCATTAGAACGTAGCACGTCGTTCCGAGCTACGTTTTAATGGGACAGCCGTGAATTGAAGCCCGTGTGATCTTGCCAATACAAGTAGATTATGTATAATTACCAGTGCGCCGATTTGAACACACAGCTTGCGGGCGCTCAGAAGTTTAATCTTTTGAAAACACGGCTAAAGCGGGCAGTATTTTACCCTTCTTAGCGTTCCGCTTGCTGTTAAACCCTGGTACCACAATGATTGAACTTTCTGGTTTAACAAAAACCTTTGCTGACCATGTAGCACTACGTGACATTAACCTATTCATACAAGAAGGTGAAATTTTCGGCATTATCGGCAAAAGTGGTGCTGGAAAATCAACGTTATTACGCTGCATCAATTTATTAGAGCGACCCGACCGTGGCGAGGTACTCGTTGATGGTGAAAATATCACTGTACTTTCTGCCAACAAATTACGCATTGCGCGTCATAAAACCGCGATGATTTTCCAGCAGTTCAATTTATTAAATGCCCTGACTGTCTATGAGAACATTGCCCTACCCATGCGGATTCAGGGTATGAGCCCTGAAGCAATTGACGATAAAATTAATGAACTTCTTCCGTTGGTTGAGTTAAGCGAGAAAATACACGCTTACCCAGCGCAATTAAGTGGAGGGCAAAAGCAACGCGTCGCTATTGCCAGAGCGCTGAGTTGCTCGCCAAAAATTTTACTATGTGATGAAGCAACGTCCGCGCTTGATCCGGAAACGACCGACTCTATTCTTGCCCTATTAAAAAAAATAAACGCATTTTATGGCATCACCATTGTACTCATCACCCATGAAATGGATGTCGTTAAGCGGATTTGTCATCGATTGGCCATCATGGATGCCGGTAAGATCATTGAAACAACAGCACTTGCTAATATATTTGCACATAAAGACGGCTTAGCGCGGACCATGCTGTATGCTCAACTGAGCCCAGAATTGCCGCCTTGCTTAAGCAGCCGATTATCCGACGTGCCAAACGACAAACCGTTGTTGCGCCTATTTTTTGAAGGCCAAGATGCGACCGTCCCCTTTATTAGTCAAACCAGCCGCGAGCTTAACCTCGATATCAATATTTTACTCGCTAACATTGATCGCTTTGACACATTAACTTGCGGCGTGTTAGTTGTGGAATTAATAGCAAATAAAAAGTTATTACAAGCATTCATCGCACGTTGTGAAAAATGCGGCTTATCTGTGGAGATTTTAGGGTATGTCACTGACAATGATTTATGATTTATTGGTAGCCACTGGTGAAACCATTTATATGGTCCTTGCCAGTACAATATTTGCTATTATTCTTGGTTTACCCTTAGGCACCATTCTATTTACCAGCGGAAAAATAAAACCCAATCCTACCCTCAACCGCTTGATAGCTGGACTTATCAACTTCAGTCGCTCGATACCCTTCATCATTTTACTGGTCGCCCTCATCCCCTTTACCCGTTTAATCGTTGGCACATCGATTGGCATCCATGCAGCAATGGTTCCACTCACCCTTGGTGCCACACCGTTTTTTGCGCGTCTTGTTGATAATGTTTACCAAAGTATACCCTCAGGGCTAATTGAAGCAGGTTTTGCTATGGGCGCTAGCACGTGGCAAACCATTCGCCACATTTTATTGCCGGAAGCGATGCCTTCGTTAATCAACGCGACCACAGTTACCGCAATCACCCTGGTCAACTACTCGGCAATGGCAGGAACGGTGGGCGGTGGTGGTTTAGGTGATCTTGCCATTCGCTATGGCTATCAACGATTTAATGTGAGTGTCATGATAGCCACTGTGCTCATCTTGGTCGTTATCGTGCAATTATTACAAACCGGCGGCGACCGCTTAGCACGCCGTTTTTTACATGATTAAGAGGTGTAACATGCGTATCATTAGTATTTTCACTTTACTGTTAGCACTTGTAGCTTGCAGCAAACCATCACCGAATACCTTGGTCGTTGGCACGATTTCAGGGCCTGAAACGGAATTGGTTGAGGTTGCCCAAAAAGTCGCCCTTGAGCGCTATGGAATCACCGTTAAAATTGTAGAGTTCAATGATTACAATTTACCGAACGAAGCGCTACAGGATGGTAGTTTGGATGCGAATATCTATCAGCATTTACCTTACCTAAAAGCAGCGTCGCAAGCTCATGGTTACTCTCTAGAGGCAATCGGTAAAACATTTGTGTATCCCACAGGCATCTATTCCATCAAAATCAAGTCACTCAAACAGTTACCTAATAATGCTACAATCGCTTTACCCAATGATCCAAGCAATGAAGCGCGTTCATTACTGTTGCTGCAAAAAGCAGGCCTTATAAAACTCAAAAAAGCGCCGCTAGCCAACCTGCAAGATATCACAAGCAATCCAAAAAAATTCCGCTTCAAAGAGTTAGATGCAGCCCAATTGCCTAGAATATTAGCTGATGTAGATGCGGCAGTCATTAACACCACATTTGCTATTCCTGCAGGACTTCGCCCATCACGAGATGCCCTATTTACCGAAGGCAAGGATTCACCCTATGCAAATTTAATCGTTATTCGTCGTAATAGCGATAAAAAAGAACAACTAGCCCTGTTCGTGCAAGCCGTTAATTCCACGGAAGTAAAAGAAAAAGCACAAGAACTATTCGGTGATGCGGCCATCGTAGCCTGGTAATAGGCTTTAATATTAATGGCACTAAGTTAGTGCTTTTATAGAACCTAGGAGACATTCAGGCCATTTATTGATGATCTTGCCCTCACTTAATTTGTAGATAATAATCTAATGTTATACTTTTATTAAATCACCCTAAAAATGCAGGTGTAATAATGTCAGGATTTAAAACAGGCTTAAATTTACTTGGAAGAGTAACCGGTGGTTGGTGGGGTAGCACTGATGCTTGGTGGGGTCCTTTACGTTCAAAGGAAACTCTCAATAAACTATCCCCAGCAGCGCAAGCATCCCTGCTACGCGACGTTGATTTAAGCATGCAATTTGATCCAGCAAAGGCAGATGCATTGGTACCCAGTGCAGATGGGTTGAAAAATTACATTAATTCAAGCAGCAAAAGGCTTGAAGCGTTATGGAAAGACACCGGTTTAGAGAAAATTAGCACGTTACCGGCTGAATCCCCTACAGCTCAAGCTATCCCTGACGCACTAAAACCGACTGAAGCGTTCACTAAAAAAATGAAACAATATGAAGAAGGGATGGCTGCAATAAAAGAAACCATCAAAAACAGCAGAGCATTATATGATCCCGAAACATTACTCACTCGTATGCACAAGTTACACAGTCTAGCCCATGGTGCTATGAAGGAGCAGCAGGCAGCTGAACAAGCCGCACTCAAAGCCGTATTTGATGATCCTCTTCATCAACAGGCATTGCAAGGGGCATGTGGCTTAACCCCTGAGCAATTCAAGGACAAACCAGAAGAGGTGGCTAAAACGCAGGCATCAGCCAATGGGAAAGATTTAGCAAAATTTGATGAGGGCGTAAAAAAACCCTTAAGTAAAATGCATAACCTTTCACAACTTGAAGTCGATAGACTATTTTATTTTGCAGTCTTGAAAAAATACAATAAAGCCATGGAAATAGAGATCGATAGACTTCACGATAAAGCCATGGAAATAGAGATCGATAGACTTCACGATGCAAACCATCAAGATGGTTCGCCAAATGTTGTCGTACAGCAAGGCCGGAAGGGTAATCGTGCCCTCTTCAAGGGAATGAAACCCAGCGATTTACAAACACTGAAAACCATTACGGGTAGAGACATTACGGTAAATGAAAACGGCACTTTTTCGATGGAGCTCCCGAACAACATCACCGGTGTAGGCTACTATAATAGCTCCGAAGAAAAATTAAAGGCCGATATGATGGGGCTCGCCGGAGCCGTTAGAGCGTGCGGTTATGATTCCATAACCATGACAGTTGATAACAAAAGTGAAGAGCACGCTATGCGAGATGGACGCGCAGCCTATGAAGCAGCACGAGAATCGGGCTTTGATGTTGACAAAATTACAATAACGGTCAATGGCACAGACTACACCGGTAAGGCTTTGAGAGAGAAATTATTCAAGGACAAAGGCAAAGAGTTTGCAGCCATCGATGCATCCGCCCAATACGCTGCCGCAGAGCGAAGAGAAGCGGTCATGCAGATAAGCTCCGTCACCGATCCAGACAATCCTGACGCGGGGAACAGTAATACGGCTCGATATGCGGAGTTGAGAGATCGTTTAGATACCGCTCGTACAGACGCCAAGAGCATGGAGAGGGTTCCAGGTGATGATATGGAGCTAGGCGACGATGAACCCACCAATAGCCTATAACACTAGAACAACTGAATAGAGCTGCCCTGAGAATATCCCACAATGATCCCAGGGCATCGTAATTCTCCGCGGCTGTTTCCCCATAAAATTTGTAACAACTCAATTCGTAACATATTTACAGCTACGGACCAAATTGTTGTTGCATGAATCAACATCAGTTAGAATTAAAAACTAAACTTATTCAAGTTGGAATGATATGTTTATGGATAACATACATGTGTTAGCACGGATTGCTTTAATGATATTACCTTTAGTTACGCCCCCCTCTTTTGCGAATGAAACGGTATCGAATGAATACTGGTGGCCAAAAAAACTTGATCTTAGCCCCCTTCGCCAGAATGATGCACGCTCCAATCCCTCAGGGGCTGAATTTAATTATCCCCAAGCATTTAAGCGTTTAGATTTAAATGCGCTTGTACACGATTTACAACAACTAATGACCTCTTCCCAAGAGTGGTGGCCTGCGGACTATGGTAATTATGGCCCATTTTTTATTCGTATGACTTGGCACAGTGCTGGAACCTATCGCGCTATTGATGGGCAAGGTGGCGCTGATGGTGGATATCAACGCTTTGCCCCACTCAATAGCTGGCCAGATAATGCCAACTTAGATAAAGCACGACGTTTACTCTGGCCGATTAAGCAAAAATACGGTAACAATATTTCTTGGGCAGATTTACTCGTGCTTGCAGGCAATGTGGCTGTCGATTCCATGGGATTTAAAACCTTAGGCTTTGCTGGCGGTCGTGAAGATGCTTGGGAACCTGAGTCCGTCAATTGGGGCGCTAAAGAGTGGCTTGCGAGTAATCGGCAAGATGAGGGGAAGGGTAAACTACCAACACCTCTGGCAGCGACTCAAATGGGGTTAATTTATGTCAACCCAGAAGGGCCTAGTGGAAAAGCGGATCCAATGGCTGCGGCTCAAGACATTCGTGAAGCATTTGGTCGTATGGGAATGAATGATGAAGAAACAGTAGCGCTTATTGCTGGTGGACATGCTTTTGGTAAAGCTCATGGCGCTGCTAATCCTCATAAATACGTAGGACCAGCACCTGAGGCAGCGCCTATTGAAGAACAAGGGTTTGGCTGGAAAAATGGTTACGGTACGGGTAATGGCGATGACACCATAACCAGCGGACTAGAAGGTGCTTGGAGTATGACGCCTACTAAATGGTCACAGAATTACTTGCAAAATCTTTATAAGTTTAATTGGGTACCAACGAAAAGCCCTGGTGGGGCAACTCAATGGCAACCAAGCGACAAAAATTTGCCGAAAGTAATTCCTGATGCGCACGTGGCCAATAAAGGACATGCTCCGATGATGTTTACCACGGATTTAGCACTTAAATTCGATCCATCCTATCACAAAATTTCCCAACGATTCCTCGGACATCCCGAGGCGTTTGAGCGTGCTTTTGCTAAAGCATGGTTCAAACTTTTGCATCGGGATATGGGGCCTCGCTCACGCTACTTAGGTACGATGTTTCCTAAAGAAGAGTTTGTATGGCAAGATCCTGTTCCTGCGATGAGTGACCAACTGGTAACGGCTGAGAATATATCAGCACTTAAGATGCACGTTTTAAATTCTGGGCTTACCGTTCCTGAGTTGATTCGCACTGCCTGGGCTTCGGCATCAACTTTTCGTCAGACTGATATGAGAGGCGGCGCTAATGGAGCACGTATTCGTCTAGCGCCTCAAAAAGACTGGTTGGCTAATAATCCAAGCGAGTTAGCGCGTGTATTGAACACATTAGAAGGCATTCAAAACAGTTTTAATAAGACCAGTCCTACAAAAATATCGTTAGCCGATTTAATTGTTCTTGCAGGCTCTTCGGCCTTGGAGGAAGCAGCAAAAGAAGGTGGCTATGTTATCAATGTACCTTTTATTCCTGGGCGCACCGATGCGTCGCAGGCTCAAACTGACACCCATTCTTTTTCATACCTAATGCCAACCGCTGATGGTTTTCGTAATTATTATCAAAATGATAATCAACAATCGCCTGAAGAGTTATTAGTGATAAAGGCAAGCATGCTCAATTTATCGGTGCCCGAAATGGCGGTTTTAGTTGGAGGAATGCGTGCATTAAATGCGAATACAGGACAAGTGGAGTTCGGTGTATTGACTAAAAAACCCGGTACATTAACCAATGATTTCTTTGTTAATCTGCTGGATATTTCAACCAAGTGGCAGAAGTCTTCTGTTGAAGGCATATACGATGGTGTGGATAGAAAAACAGGTCAATTAAAATGGAAGGCAACTGCGGCCGATCTTATCTTTGGTTCTAATTCAGAATTACGAGCAGTAACTGAGTTTTATGCGACGGACGAAGTAAAAAAACAATTTACTCAAGATTTTGTTTCTGCTTGGGTAAAAGTAATGAATTTAGATCGCTTTGATATCCGTCAATGAACACCTACCACTGCCTCATTGGCAAGTGACGATAGCGAAATAGGGGATCTTTACTCGCTCCCCGTATTTCGCAGCGCTGCATACGGGCTGCATGATAAAAAAAGCGCTTCTCAAGAATAATATTCATATTTTTCAATCATATATTGATGGTTAACACGCGCCTTCTACGCGCTAATTAATCGCTAGCCTGCAATTAAGTGTGCATCCACACCAAATTTTCCTGTTCCTGGAACACGAATTCTGCTATTTTCTTGCTATGCGTTCAAAGGAGATATGATAGAACTCAGCAAGGGAGAAAAGCTATGAAGGCTCAGCAGTTTGATGATGAAACAGAGGAAGTGGAAGCATCGGTTGACTCACAGGAGAATACCAGCAAAGTTAGTTCATCCACCAAATTAGAAAGAAGGCGTCGCATCGAGGATTTGGATGAAGAACGTCGGCTAAGAGAAGAATTAACCGAGTTTTAAAATCCGTATGGGCGAACACCGCGCTCGCCCATACACCCTCGGCACACTAAACCAGTTCAAAATCAGCTCCTTATCAATTTTATTGATTCTTTGTCGAACCGATTAATATCATAATTTAATGTACTCTTTCTTCTGGTTAATTACTTACCCACATATCCTGACGATAGAGCCTATATTCTTGGACTTAACTGATTGT
>CAMBDN010000118.1 GCA_945865355.1 Legionella genomosp. 1 | reverse complement strand
ATGGGATCAGTGGCAAGAAATTGTTATACAGGCAAAGTGTGCCTGAAATTGGGCATATCAACCTTTGTCACCCAGTTTTGACATTTGTTTACACAACTTGACGGTGCCCAATTGGGCACTGATCATCTCACAGCTCCAAATTTATTTCGACGGACGACTTAATTTGGGCTTGAAGTGACTAGCGAGATGACACAGTTAGATGAACACTCTCTTTACGGTTAAGCCCTTCTGATGATAGATCATCTGAAAGCGACGGATCATCAAGTGATAAATGTACCAAATGTTCTTCATTCGACGCTAATTGTTTTGATGTCCTATTTATTGCGGTAGGTGACGCAGATAACCCTTCTGATATGACAGCGTATGACTCAAAGTGAGTTTTTGTAGCTAAATGATACGCATCCTTCATCTCTTTCATAGGCCCATACAAAGTCTCTAAACATTCATTAACATCCTGTAAATACGTGTTTACGCGGTTAGGATTATCGGGCTTGGATTTGCATAATCTTTGTATGTCTATGGTGTGGCTTTTTCTTAACTTGTTAAATTCTGATTCTAATCGGTTCATTTCTTCATCAATAATTTCTAAATATTCATTTGAAGTAGAAGCCGAATCCTGTGATAACTTACTATATAGATAAAGCCACTTCGCCATTTGACTACCTATTTCTTTGCACGCCTTTTCAGTGTCTAAATGGCGCTTGTAAACAGGTTCCAAAATATTTTTGGCATCGTTATCTTTTACCGCAAAAATTGAACGGATATAATCGGGAACGATTGACTCCTCGCCTTTAGGAGCAACTTGCCAGGCTTGTAGGGATTTATAAAATCGTGCAACGACTGTTTTGCTTAATACCGCTCCAGCATACGCTCCAATAGATGTTCCGACAACCGGGAGAAGGGTTCCTCCGATAATACCACCCATGGCCCCACCAGCGACGCTCGCAAAAGCCTTACTGATTTTTCGATCAGTATCTAATGGATTTGTAGAGGAATTTGATGAACTAACTGACACAACAGCGCTTGTTACTTCAGAAACGCCAGGTAGTACTAATTTAATTAGTTGTCTGGCTTGATGCTTTAAAGCAACCTTGCTCAATATATATAGTATCTCTTTGGCTTGTTCTGCGATTGTCTTGTGTTTGTTTTCTTCTTTTGACAAATATGAGCGAGTAACTAAGCCAAAAGTGCCAACCGATATTAATAACTGACCATACTGTGATAGGCTAAGAAGGCGGCCTATTTCTCTATATAACAATTGAGTTGTATGATTGGTTGTTTCGTTTAATGATATCTCAAGTATTGTATTTAACTCACTTTTTTGCTCGCCATCTTGATGATCTGAGTGGTTATAATTTTGGATAATTTCATCGATCATTACGTCATCTGAATAATTCGTGAGTAGTTCTGCTTTTTTTTCTTCTCGTCTAGTTGTGAATAATTGGCAAATACGGTTAATACACCAATCCAGGCTTGTTCTGAAAGTCGTTGGATAATAAGGTCGCTCAATTAAAAATAAAGCCCACCAAGGTCGATATTTTTTTTGAACTAAATTTACCAGAATGCTGTTTATTTGCTCTACATTTTTCCTTCTGCTCACAAATGAGTTTGAGTTATTCTTAAGCGTGCCATATAAAAAGCAAAGAAGATCTTGTTGTAATTCATGATCTTCGAAGCCATCGATAGCACCTGCTATTTTTAGAATATCGAAATCTGAAAGGTTAGGTTGCTCTAAAATGTTAGCTATTTCACTTGCTACGGTATGGTTATTTAATTTTTTATTTCTAAACAGGTTAAATGGGTTCCATGAGCTTAATTTGATATTCGCATAGTTTTTTAATTTAATAATATATTGATCAGTGGAAAGAGGAGTCATGGTCATTTTATAGTTGCCCTCATAAAATAATTGTAGTTAGGCTTTTGAAGCTGTATACAATACATTAATTTGATTAATGTTTTATTAAGCCTCGAGAAAAAGCTGCAAAAAAGTTGGCATAAAAGGTATGTTGAACATATAACTTAATGCCATTCATGTCATAGTCTTCTATACTATGCGTTCATGTGATTTAAATGGAGAGAAATAATGACAGGAAAAGTGTATCAGATCGTTGAATTAGTCGGTACTTCTACTGTAAGTATTGAAGAAGCAATTAACAGTGCAATTGCTGAAGCAGCTAAGTCACACGGTAAACTGGATTGGTATGAAGTGGTGCAGACACGTGGTTTTATTGAAGGCAATAAAAGTAAATTTTATCAAGTGAATGTAAAAATTGGTTGTTGCTCGCATTAAATGGGGGCCAAGTTGTTATCAACCCTCTACTTCAGCATTTTCTTTCAGTGCTTGCAAAAACGGCTCGCCGTAGTGGGTTAATTTATGTTGGCCCACGCCTGAAACGGTCAGTAGTTCTTCCATTGTTCGTGGTCTTATATGCACCATTTCATGCAAGGTTAGGTCGCTAAAAATCATAAACGGTGGTTTATTTTCTTCATTGGCGAGCTTTCGCCGCAATGCGCGTAGAATTTCGAAAAGAGGGCTATTTGATAGTTGGGGTAAGCCGCTGCGTCCTTTTTTCTTCTTGGGAATATCTTTTATGACTTCAATGCGCTGAACAGCCAAAGCTATTTTTTCCTCGCCTCGCAAGACTGGAGTTGCTTTGGGTTTTAAGCGGAGCACGTTGAAGTGTTCAGTATCTTGGAAGCAATAATCGCGATGAATTAATTGCCATGCTAATTGTTTCCAGTAAGCGGTCGTTTTATCTTTGCCAATGGCAAATGTTGTCAAATGTTGGTGCCCAAATTGTTGTATTTTTTCTGAAACACTCCCGCGTAAGACGTCAATCACATGGAGCAATCCGTAGTTCTGGCGAAGTCGGTAAATACACGATAGTAATTTTTGAGCGTCAATGGTTGCATCGGTTATATCTGGTGGGTTGTCACAAATATCACAATTGTTACAGGCTTGGTCATAGATCTCATTGAAATAACGGAGCAATATTTGTCTGCGGCAGTGCGTGGCTTCAGCAAAAGCTAACATATGGTTGAGTTTGTGGTGTTCAATTCTTTTTTGAGCCTCTAGCGTAGACGATGCTATCCAGGCGCGTAACCGGCCACTATCCGCGGGGTCGTATAATAATAGCGCATTCGCTGGCAAGCCATCACGACCCGCTCGTCCTGTTTCTTGGTAGTAACTTTCAATGGTTTTAGGTAGATCGTGATGGATAACAAAACGTACATTGGGTTTATCGATCCCCATGCCAAATGCAATGGTTGCAACCACGATATCAATGTTGTCATAGCGAAACAGCGATTGGACCTCCCGTCGCTCAGCGTGTGGGAGTCCAGCATGGTACCCTCGTGCTCGATATCCTAACTCTTGTAATTTAGAAGCAACACGCTCAACACCATTGCGGGTGCCACAATAAATAATACCAGATTGCTGTTTTTGCGTTTGTAAGAATTGGTTTAATTGCTTCAGCGGGTTATTTTTTTGTACAACATGGTAGTGGATATTGGGGCGATTAAATGACGCTAAATATTGTTTGGGCTGATAATTTAGTTTTTTAATAATGTCTTGCTGTGTTTGTGCGTCAGCGGTAGCTGTTAAGGCAATGATTGGTATTTGTGGAAAGTGTGTTTTCAGCAAACCCAATGCTGCATATTCTGGACGAAAGTCATGGCCCCACTGTGAAATACAATGCGCTTCATCGATCGCGAATAATGCGAGCGAGCATTCTTCTAAACGTTGCAGAAAAGAGTCACTTAACAGTCGCTCCGGAGCGATATAGAGCAAATCAAGCTCATTATTATGGAGTTCGGCGAGCACCTTACGTGCTTCATTGCTATTTAATGAAGAGTTGTAGTAAGCGGCGCGTATCCCTTGTAATTTCAAACTTGCTACTTGATCTTCCATGAGCGCAATTAATGGGGATACGACAATCCCAACACCAGGGCGGAGTAGGGAAGGGATTTGATAGCAAATTGATTTACCACCACCTGTGGGCATGAGGACCAAAAGATCAAGGCCCTCAACCACGTCATTAACAATTTCTTGTTGTTGAGCGCGAAAAGCATCAAAACCATAATAGTCTTTTAGAATTTGCGAGGCAGATATTTTAGTGGGTTTGGCTTGCACTACAACGTCCATGTGTTTATTCTTTTGGCTTTCATGGGCTCTCAAAAAAGGCAATAATAACATTCTTTCTTGGAGTCGTCATAAATTGGACGGATATTAATTAAGGAATAATTATGCAGTTTCAACTGAACGACGAACATTGTGCGTTTCGTGATATGGCAGCAGAGTTTGCTCGAAATAAATTATTACCGCACGCCGACAGTTGGGATGAACATCATTATTTTCCAATAGAGGTGCTGCGGGAAGCAGCGCAACTTGGAATGGCAGGGATGGTTGCTCGTGAAGATATCGGTGGCGCACAATTAACACGACTGGATGCAGCACTTATTTTTGAGCAATTAGCAACCGGATGCATTAGTACGAGTGCTTATCTGTCAATTCATAACATGGTTACTTCTTTGGTCGATCGATATGCCACGGGAAGTTTGCGTACCACTTGGGGGCCGCGATTAACCTCAATGGATGTCATTGGGAGTTACTGTTTAACGGAGCCAGAGTCAGGTTCTGATGCGGCATCGTTAAAAACAAGAGCCGTTGTTGATGGCGATCATTACGTACTGAATGGCTCTAAAGCATTTATTTCTGGTGGTAGCGTTAGCGATGTGTATTTATGCATGGTCCGGACAGGTGATGATTCTCATCATGGCATTAGCTGCTTATTGATTGAGAAAAATACCCCGGGTTTAAGTTTCGGTAAATTGGAACGGAAAATGGGGTGGTGCAATCAGCCTACTTCGATGGTTTTCTTTGAAAATTGTCGTGTGCCCGTCGCTAATCGCGTCGGTGATGAAGGGATGGGGTTTAAAATTGCATTAAATGCATTGAATGGCGGGAGAGTTAACATTGCTGCCTGTTCTTTGGGTGGTGCGACCGCGTGTTTGCGGCTAACGCAATCTTACATGCTTGAACGCAAACAATTTGGTAAATCGCTTAGTGAGTTGCAAGCCCTTCGTTTCTATTTTGCTGATATGATAACTTCTTTTGACGCAGCGCGCTTGATGGTCTATCGTGCGGCTGATGCTCTCGATAAGAACGATCCCAAAGCACCAATGTATTGTGCAATGGCTAAGCGCTTGGCTACGGACACTGCTTTTCAAATCAGCGATAAAGCGATGCAGTTGCATGGTGGTTATGGATATTTACGTGATTATCAAATAGAGCGTATATTTCGCGATCTTCGTGTACATCAGATACTAGAAGGGACGAATGAAATTATGCGCGAAATCATTGCCAAATCGGTATTGGATGAGGACTATTATATTGATTGAATCCTCCTAATCTCTCTTTGTAAAGGGAGGTTAGGAGGAGTTTGTTAAATGCAGTTATACCTCCATTGATGATTAAGTACAGGAGTTAAATATGGGTTTGATTGAACAAGATTTAGCGGATGGCATATTAACGATTACTTTAAATCGACCAGAAAAATTAAATGCCTTGAGTACTGAGGTATTGTATGCGCTATCAGATGTATTTACTGCAGCAAAAAATAATCGTGAAGTAAAAGGGGTGTTGTTAACAGGAGCAGGTAAAGCGTTTTGCGCTGGCGCTGATATTTCTCGTCTGGCTGAATGTAATGCAGAAAGTGGTTATCAGTTCGCGTGTTTTGGACAAGCGGTGTTTCGTCAACTGGAAACCATGGGTAAACCTTCCTTAGCAGCAATCAACGGTTATGCTTTTGGCGGAGGTTGTGAATTGTCAATGGCCACAACACTGCGAATCGCGGCGACAACTGCGCAATTTGGTCAGCCGGAAGTAAAGTTGGGTGTTATTCCCGGTTATGGAGGTACACAACGTCTAGCTCGGTTAGTGGGAAAAGGACGCGCCCTTGATCTCTGTTTAACGGGACGATTTATCGATGCCGCAACAGCTTTACAATGGGGATTGGTTACAGAGGTGGTAGCAGCAGACGAATTACTTCCTAGGGCTCAACAATTGTTAAGTGGAATTTTATCCATGGCACCGTTGGCAGTGGCAAGCATCATGGAGGCGATCGATCATGGTTATGATCTGTCACTCACAGATGCCCTGCATTTAGAGGCGATACATTTTGCAAAAGTATGTGCAAGCGAAGATAAAACCGAAGGAGTCGCGGCATTTCTAGCGAAGCGTCAAGCGCAATTCAAAGGAGTTTAAGATGACGGATGACATCCTTTTCACTCGCGAGCAGCATATCGGGTTGATTACCTTGCAACGACCTCATGCGTTAAATGCGCTGACGTTACCCATGATTATTGCCCTACAGCAGCAACTTCAACTCTGGGAAAAGGATAGCGGGATTCATGCGGTTGTGATTAAGGCGCTTCCCGGTAAAGCATTTTGTGCGGGAGGGGATGTTCGTTGGCTATATGATGCAGGAAAGCAGCATGATCCGAAGCAAATGCAGTTTTTCTGGCATGAATATCGTCTCAATCACTTTATTCATCATTTTAGTAAACCTTATATCGCATTTATGGATGGCATCACCATGGGCGGCGGAGTAGGGATTTCTCTTCATGGGTCGCATCCCGTGGCGAGTGAGCGCTTTATGTTTGCAATGCCTGAAACTGGGATTGGATTTTTTCCAGATATTGGCGCCAGTTATTTATTGTCACGTTGTCCCGGTCACTTTGGAGAATATTTAGGTTTGACGGGTCATCGATTGGGGGCGGCCGATGCGCTGGCTTTAGGTCTTGTCAAACATGTTATTCGGGCCGAACATATTCAAGACACGATTGCATGTTTAATGGGTGCAGATTTATCCACCGATGCTCATGCATGCGTAGACGCTTGTTTGCAAGACCTAGCATTACCCATCCAACCTGTACCCATTATGGAATTTAAATCAGCGATTGAAGATAGCTTCCATTGTAATGATGTTGAGTCTATCTTCGCGAGACTTGCTCGTTCTAATGATGCTTGGCATCAAGAAACATTGCAAACGCTGTCTCAAAAAGCGCCGTTTAGTCTTAAAATCACTTTGGCACAAATCCAGAAGGCTAAGTCAATGAGTATGGCTGAGTGCGTTAAAATGGACTATTGTCTGGTGGGTCATTTTATACGTGACCATGACTTTTACGAAGGTGTGCGTGCCTTATTGGTCGATAAAGACAAATCTCCTCAATGGCAGCCAAATTCGCTAGCACAGGTAACTGACGCACGTGTTGTTGATTATTTTGAATGTGGGCAGCCTGAGCTTCCTTTGTTTCTCGGGTGATAATCAAATGATCTGGTTTGTGAATGGCGCAGCGGACAACGTATGTCATCATCGCGATAAATCATCGACGTTGCTGGCTCATGTCGATACGTTAAATCAAGCTAGCTCATTAAAACGATTATTTAGTGAATTTTGACGGTTATATCTTAAAATAATTGTTACAATAGAAAGTTATATACCAACAAAACTGGCAACAGCTCATTGAGGCATGTGGGATAAATTAAATCACGTCGCCCGTATGTAGCGAAGCGAAATAAGGGCTACGTGATCATTCTCTCGCATTTCGCACCGATATTCACGGGCTGCGGTTTCAAAGATAATGTGCCAAAATAGTAACTTACAGGTA
>CAMBDN010000117.1 GCA_945865355.1 Legionella genomosp. 1 | reverse complement strand
ATCGATGAGATTTTAACTAATTTACCAGTGGCCTCTGCTTTCATTTGGAACATCATCCTCATTTATAAAATGAGAATAATGATCCTTTTTAATCTTTTATCAATAGGTTGGAGCCCTTTTTTTCATTAAAATATGGGGGGATCTTTGAGGATTTTAGGTTATCAGGGACTAGGCAAATAGGTACCCCACCCAAAAAATCGAAAACATGGATATGTGATTGCACCCAAGCGAAGAGGCTTTGATCTGCCGTTGCTTCAATAAATGTGTAGTTTGAGGCACCAAGGACTGCTACAAAAATCTGAGCGCGATGAGCTTCTCCAGTGCTTTTATCAATCCAGGGGACGGTTAGGCCTGAGTAATCAACAAATAGTTTTTCTCCAGCTCGATGAGTGAGTCGCATGCTGGGATTTAGCTTCCCAATAAATTCTTGGTACAACTCACAATATCGGCTATAACTATACCCACCTGGGTTCTGGCTTTGATACTCATACCAAAGAAGCATCAAGGTGACGCCTTTGCGTTTTAGCTCCTTATGAACCTTGCCAAAATCAGGAAATGGGTGTGAGATGGTTTTATTCGTTACAGGGAAAAGAAGGCCGTAAACTTTATCCTCTGACCATTCATCACCTAATGGCCATGTTAATCCAGCAGACTTTGCCCTAGTTAAATAGTGGCTAACACTGCCTGCACTGATATGAAGCCTACGGGCAATCGCTCTATTACCTATATTCTCATGGTTCAGCTTTAAAACTTCTTTTATCTTGCGCATCGATATTTTCTCCGTTGGCATTCTTTCCTCCTTTTGATAGTTCAAACCAAAAGGATAAACGGTTTTCTTTGCGTCGTTTCTTTGTAAATTATTTACTCATAAGTGATCAAGATGAATCGGAATCAGTGATCAACATCATTCGGAATTGGTGATCAAGATGCGTCGGAATCAGTGATCAACATCGCCCGGAATTAGTGATCAAGATGCGTCGGAATATGCAGATCAGGAGATATGTGGGTTACGTTGGGAATGGGAAATTAAAATTCCTCAAATGCTCCATATAATGGTGTTTATCATACCAGCAGAGTTGGTCAAAAACGGTGAGGAGCGACTGGTTATCTGTAATGATACAGCTAGATCAGTTGTAAATGCTGAACGTGGGAAGCACCCAACCCATGTATTCAGCTTTAAAGGGAGACCTTTAGCCCGTATTTTGTCCACAGGTTGGCGTAATGCCAGAGTAAAAGCGGGGCTGTCTGAGGTGCGGGTGCATGACTTAAAACATACCTTTGGTCGGCGTTTACGCGCGGCCGGGGTAAGTTTTGAAGATAGGCAAGATTTACTAGGACATCGTTCTGGACGAATCACCACGCACTATTCATCGGCTGAGTTACAAAACTTGTTTGAGGCAGCTAATAGAGTTTGCGAGAAACAAAAAAGTGGGGTTGTATTAACTTTATTGCGGAACGCAAATTTTAAAACTAAGAAGGTAGCAAATCAGAGTGTAGGTGTAATTTCACTTTAGATTTGCACGCAGGTCCCGAAGATCTCCCGAAGCGGGTTTTGAGGGATTATTGGTATCAAGTGTAACTTGTTGATTTTTAATACTTTTATTGGTGGGCCCACTAGGACTTGAACCTAGGACCAACGGATTATGAGTCCCGCAATTCAAGAATAACTAATTGATTTTATTATAATTTCTATCGCAGAAAACCACTACAAATGGAGTACGATGTATAACTGCGTCGTACCCAAATACGCAAATTCCCCACGGAGGTTTTTTTAGGGGTAGGGAATTATTTGCTTATTATTTTAGCTTAAGTTGATTTTTGTCCGAAATATGCATACACTTATCGGACAAGTATGGCAATACTTAGGGATCTATGCTATGTCCTTAAAAAACTTTATATTGCATAAAATGCATCATTCAGCGCATTCCAAGGTTTGGACAGCCTTCGATTTCCTAGATCTTGGTAATCGTAATGCAGTGGACAAGGTGTTGCAGCGTCTGGTGAAGAGTCATACTATAAGGCGAATTGATAGGGGAATATATGATTTTCCTCAAAAAAACCAGCTAACAGGAAGTATCACCGCACCTGATTATAAACAAATTATTGCAGCAATATCCCGTCGTGATCAAGCACGCATTCTTATTGATGGATTGACTGCGGCCAATGATTTAGGTTTGACAAATGCTGTTCCAGGCCAAGTCAATGTTTTAACGGATTGCCGTCTTAAGGAAGTTAGAATTGATAATTTGATTATAAAATTTAAACATACAGCCCCTAGCAAATTGTATTGGGCTGACCGTCCTGCTATGAGAGTTGTTCAAGCACTACACTGGATAAGGGATATTATTGAACAGGGCAATCCTGCACAGATATCAAAGGTTAAAAGCAAACTGAAACTTTATCTTGATAGCCAAACAAAGAAAGATATCATACTGGATGATTTACAAAATGGACTTCCCACTTTACCTGCTTGGATGCAAGACTTTTTAAAAGATATATTTTTAACTTCAGAAAAAAAGAATAAATAATCATGAGCCAATCATTTGTAACAATTTTGAAAGCCTCAACAGAGGACAAGCGCGGTTTATTTAACGCGACGGCAAATCGTTTAGGGGTCCCTTTTCAAAATATAGAGAAGGATTTTTGGGTTTGTCTCGTGCTTGATTTGCTTTTTAATTATCGCAAAGCTAATAGCCCAAGGCTCCTTTTTAAAGGGGGCACTTCTTTGTCTAAAGCGTATTCATTAATATCAAGGTTCTCAGAAGATATTGATATCACTGTCTTTAGAGAAGATTTGGACTTAAATATTGAATTTGAAGAGTTGGAACTATTATCTGGGAAGCAACAAAGAAAGTATTTTGAAAAAATAACAACTGCTTCTCAGAATTATATTGCCCAGGAATTAAAACCCTTTTTACAAAAAATGCTTGACGACATATTTAAGGAAATAAACAAATCTGCCCAGGCACCTGTTGTAGAGATAGATCTTAGCGATGATAGCAAGCAGACCTTATTGATAAAATATCAATCTCTAACACAGGATGATTCTTATGTATTTCCGACAGTAAAAATCGAATGCGGTGCCAAATCTGCACTTGATCCGCACCAATACATGACGATAAGGCCATACATTGCTGATGATATTCAAGAGAGTTCTTTGGCTGTGAATAATGTAGTAACAATAAATCCTGAAAGGACTTTTTGGGATAAAATTATAATCCTGCATGGCATAAGAAGGTGGTTTGATATTAAAGGGACATTAAGGCAAAATGGGCACAGATATTCTAGGCACTATTACGATGTATATCAGTTACTGAAAGCGGATATGAGTAAACATTGGGTTGATAAAACACATTTGGCTACAGATTGTGCAAGGCATGCGAAGGTTTTTTTTAATAGTGCAGCGCTTGATCTAGAATCTGCTTATGCGGGGACGTTTTCAATTGTCCCATCAGGAGCAATGATAAAAGAATTAAAGCGAGATTATGAAGCAATGAGGGGAATGATTTTTGGTTATGTGCCTTTGTTTGAGGAATTGATTGATAGCATTGCAATTTTTGCTAATGATTTAAACCGAATGGTGGTGTAGGTGTTCTCAAATGCTCATTTATTTTATAAGGCTCATTCATAATTATTCTTGCGAACTGAAAGATTACAAAACGATGCTTACAACAAAAGTATAATTTTAAATTGGAAGAAATATGAATTACACAGTGAAGTTAGAACAAATTAACGATTACAATACCCATAAATTAGTAGTTAACCCAAAGCGCGCTGCACTATTAGTTATAGAGATGCAAAATGTTTTTCGCAATGATTTAAATATGATAAGCGATAAACAACTTAATAATATTAAAGCCATTATTGAAGCCTCTGAAAAGGCAGGAGTGAATGTTATTTATGTGCGCCATAATGACAGCGCTGAAATTTCAAAATCGATGGTGGATTGGTGGAACGGTGATAAAATAGAATATGGGAGTGAAGGCTGGAAAATGATAGAAGGCTTTGACACCACTGGTAAGATTGTTATTGATAAAAACCAATACTCTGCATTTTTTCAAACCGAATTGCATGATATGCTTCAGGCAAATAATATTGAAGATGTTATTATAGTCGGGGTAATGACTAATTGTTGCTGTGAAACGACAGCAAGGGAAGCTTTTATGTATGGATATAGAGTGTTTTTTATTAATGATGCTACGTCTACAGTCAACGAAGAGTTGCATTTAGCGGCACTAAAAAATTTATCATTTGGATTTGCGTGCATACAAGATACTCAGCATATAGTCTCTGATTTAAGCGCAAATAAAGAATGATCCTTTAATCCATTGTTGTTAATACTATGAAAAAATTATTGCTGTTCGTTTGTATACTTTTGGCAAATAATATACATGCCTCTGTAGATAAACTTGCCAAAAAAACAGTCAATGTAACTGCTTTTTATGGCTTTTTAGAAGCCCCAAAAATTAAAGAGGCCGTTGAGAAACAGTGTAATGTAAACTTTTCTCATGATGCCTATTATACTAATGCGGAATTTCTGCGAGATTTTTACAAGCAAAAAGACTCTTATGATGTGATGATTTTTAGCAATATGGTTTATGGAACTATAAAAAATCAACTGCCAAATATTGAGAATAGTAATCTCTGGAAGTCATCTGCTGAGTACTATCCCTATTTTAAAGAATATTATACAACACATAATTACACACATAATACGGCATTCTTTACTCACGCCATAGTGGGGTTTATGTATAATCCAGCATTAATTGATATTAAGCCTGATGAAAAAATGAGCGATATTTTTAAGTCAGCTAAAGGCAATAATGTCATTCTTGTTGATGATTCAGGAGAAATTGGAAATCTATTAACCATTGGCTATAGCGATGATAATACTGTTAAGAAAAATAATGATGGCTCTGTTTCATTGACCTATAAAAATTTAAAACGCATGACCCAGGATGCCAAAATCCATATTACGAGTGATTTTAATAAAATTTATGACTCTAAAAATTTTGCATTGAGTTATATTTGGTCTGGCGATGCCTTATTGTACATTAAAAAAACTGGAAAACCCTACAAATTTGTTATTCCTTCAAATGCCAGCTCAATTTGTACCGATTTAATTGTTCAAATGAAAGAAACCCCTGAAGCCAGTTGTGTTGCACGTGTATTGCAAAACCAATCTACCTTGGAATATTTTGAAAACTACAGTTATTATTTTTCTCCATATTTTAAAAATCACATTGATGATGAATCGTACATAGCATTGTATGAAAAAACAAAGAAGACACTTCCGCAATTACGCATGATCCAGCCAGTAGAAAACTTTGAGAAAGAATACAATGATAGCTGGAACAAAATTAAACTGCGAATTAGCAATGATAATAATGAATAACCTCTGGAATAATAACCGCGAAAAACTTAACATGAGAGTTCCCTCGGCTATGAAAAAATGCAACTGCTATGATGTTTTTTTCAAGAGTTGAAAACCTTGACTCCTACCAAAGAGCTATTAACAAACTCATTAGATTTTTGATTGCGCTTAGCTTATGCATAAGCTTGATTGCCATGTGGTTTATCTATTCTGGCTTTGAAAAAAAATCAAAAATCCTGAATAAGGAGCTGATTATTAATGCAAATTCAATCTTGCAATCCAATATCTCAGAAAGACTCAGCATCCTCGTAAATGATCAGGATTTTGTAAGCTATCTTAACAAGGGCGAATACAGTAGAAAATTAAATGCAGTTGATATGATGGTGCTTTTTAAAAAATTCATAGACAACCATTTTATTTTAGGAGTTAAGGTTAATAATAGAACCGGTAATTCTATTTTAAGCCTTGGAAATACTAATTCCTCATTTCATATTGGCCTAGATCTTTGCTATTTAAATGGTCAAATTAACAATCAATTTGGCAACTGTTACGATAAAATAATTCTTTTTATGTCTAGGAATGCTTATTTAGACCATCTTTCAAAAATCAATGGAAACATACAACCTTGTACAGAAAATAAAAACAGATGCGATGGCTTTAACCCATTTGCTTCCAATAAATTTGGTTCTTTTGGTGTCAGAAGTGCTACTAAAGAATTTATTTCTATAAAGTATGCATCGCCAAATACCTACCAATTCTTTATTCCGGCCATCATCATTTTTATTATTTCAACGCTTGGTCTATTAATGATCCACAGGGTTATTAAAATTTTAACGAATAAACACCTTGCAAAGCCTATTAAAGAAATGGAAACAAATCTGAAAAATAATAGGCCATTGAAACATGAATATATCCAGGAAATAAATTATCTTGCAAAAGAAATTGAAGAATACCAACAACATAAAGTTGAAATCGAGTTAGGAAAAAGTTTAGCACAGGTTGCGCATGATATACGCTCCCCTTTATTAGCAATAGATTCTTTCTTTTGTTTAGTTGAAAAAAAGCTTGAGGAAACTGAACGCGTTTTTGGAAAAAGGGCTATCCGGCGCTTAGATGATATCGTTTGGAGTTTGCTTTATAAGTACAAAAATAAAAATGAAAACGCTGATCGCAGCGGGGATAATTATGTGTTTCTCCATTCTTGTATTCAAGAACTTTTATCTGAAAAGCGGATGGAGTATGCGAAACAAAATATAGAATTTGAGTTTACGGTAAATCCCAATGATATTTTCAGCTTGGTTTATCTTAGCTCCGTAAATTTAAAGCGAGTGCTATCCAACCTTATAAATAATGCGGTTAATGCCATTTTACCAAAAAGCGGTACAGTTGAAGTATTTCTTGAAGCCAATATTGCTGGCTCTTTAATTTCTATTAAAGACAATGGGAGAGGAATGAGTCCAGAGTTCCTTAAAGAAATTTTGACTAATGCTCAGTTCGAAAAAACAAAAGCCAATTTGGGTTTGCCTCATGCAATTAAATTTTTAGAACAAATTGATGGACAGCTTGATATAACCTCAAAGGTAGAGGAAGGAACTACGCTGGATATTTCGCTGCCACCCTGTGAAGCCCCTGCTTGGTGTTTAAAGGAATATCAAGTTCATAGCAATGAGATGCTGATTATTATTGACGACAGTAGCTCTGTTCATGATGTATGGGATGAAATGCTTAAAAAGCTTCCTCATGTTAAATACCAGCATTTGTATAACCCAGAAGAATCTTTGACCTTTTTTGAAACAGTATCAGACAAAAATTTAGTCATTTTTTGTGACTATGAATTTTATGATGAAGATCAAAATGGTTTAGATATTTTAGAGCAGGCGCCTAGGGATTCGGTAAAGGTTTTAGTAACCAGTTACTTATATAATCCAACAATTATGAACAGCGCCATTGGGAAAGGATTTAAAATCTTGCCTAAAGACCTGGTGCCTTATTTTAAACTGTATAATAAAGAGCAGCATAATTCTCAAAAACAAATCAGTTTGATTTTTATTGATGATGAACCTAGAAATACACAGTCTTGGGAGTTTTTTGCTGAGGTTAAAAATCATAAAATTGTGACGTACAATGACATCCAAACGTTTTTTATGCATGCCTGATGAGCGACAATTATAATTACCCACTCGCATTGCCTCATGAAAAAATGAACTATTAGTCAACCGTTGCCTCAAATAAAATCGTACTCTTTAATATTTATGAGAGATTTTGATGGGGGCAAAAATGAGCGCAACAACACGTAGAGAAT
>CAMBDN010000116.1 GCA_945865355.1 Legionella genomosp. 1 | reverse complement strand
TTGGTTGAGCTTTTGCGATTCAGTCGATGAGAAAAAACGGGTGATATCTATCATTTCTGCGAGCTTTACTTTAGCGTTTATTAAATTCAGTCGGACCTGTGCTGTTGTTTGTTCGCGCTGATTAACAAGAAATAAGGTGCTATCCCCTTCATGGAATTTCTTTGTTTCTCCATTTTGTACTTTTCTCGCCAAATTTAGTTCCTTGTTAAGTAAATCCACCTGATGATGATACATTTTTATGCCGATGTATAAGTTTGTCAGCTGATTTTTTAACTGGTCAAATAAAAATTTCTTTTCCGTTGATATCTGCTGTAGCTCATTACGCGCACTGATTAATTTACCTTTCGCCTCTCTTTGAAATAATGGAAACTTAAATGACAAACCAACCATTGCCGCCTGAGGAATTAGCGAAGGGTACCCTCCACTGCCATTTTGTTTGAACGTATAGGCTGTTGCATCTAAATTCGGAAGAAGTTCATTCTTTGATAAATTTTGTTTTAGTTTGATGATGTTAGAATAATTTTGAAGTTTTTTAAGTGCCGGATGTTGCTTTAATTGAAATAGGCCTTCTGCTGGATGGGATGATTTTTCGAATACATTGGATGGTAATTCACTCTCTAGAGGCGCTTCTGGATTTCCATTTTTATCACGATAATACAGTGACAAATTGATTCTCGCTTGTGCAAAAATCATTTCCCCTTGATTAAGTAATTGCTCTCGCTGAACAATTTGTTGTAAATTTTCCGTGATTGCAAGCGTGGGTAAATCCCCTTGATTGGCCTGCTTTATGATAGCCTTCTGCCGCTTTTCTGCTAAGGCTTGTAACCGCTTGAACGTTTCAACCTGCAACCCCGCTTGAACCCATTGCCAGTAAGCTTTGATAGCTTCCTGATAGACCTTAATCTTGGTAACTGCTGCATCCTGCTGCTTCATGCGAATTGTTTCAGCCTTTGTTAAAAGACCTGCGCGCTCCTTATCAATTAACCGATCTCGAAGCAGGGGCAAAGAAAGCCCTGCCCTAAATTCACCGCCGGAGTTCGTTAAATAATTTTGATAGTAAATGGGCCAATTTCCTTGGCCGTTCCGATACCCTCCAAATAATTTAACCCCATTATAAAAGGTGGGGATGTTGAGCTCTGTATCACCGTAATTATTAATATAACCACCAACGGGCTGTGAAGCACTGTTTAAACTAAGCGTAGGATCAAACTTTCCTAAAGCGGTCACATATTCACCTTGAGTTTTATTAATTTCAAGACGCGCTATTTTAATTTGTGGATAACAACGACTGACGCTACGAAGAACATCCTCCAGTTTTAAATGATTTTTTTGCTGTGAAAAACAACTGAATGAAATCAAAATAAAAACCAATGCGCAAAGTAATTTCCATCTGTTTACAGCAAAAAACATCATGATGCCTTCTTCTCTGAAAAACTTTCCGGAGGGAAACCATTAAATTGACGCCAAAGCTCATACCATAAGCGGACTTTACCTAATTGGACCCAACCATGAACTCGAACCCCTTGTCTTAAATATTGCACGTCAGGCCAGGGTTCATCAGGAACAATAACGGCTCTAAATAAACCCAATCCATTGTCAGTCGGATCAATGAAGGAAACCTCTCCACGAAAGGTCCCCACAGCAATTTGTGGCCAGCCACGGAATTGTATCGCAGGCCATCCTTCAAATTGCAGTCGAGCTTTTTGATGAAGCCGCACAAAAGCTATATCATTACCATCGATCCATAACTCTACCGCGCGAGATTGTGTTTCTGGCAGGATTTGTACAAGGATATCTCCGGCTTTAACAACAACGCTTTCTTGGCCTGTTAACCGCTTAAATATGATGCCTGTAACATGAGCTTTGATGATCTGTGTCTGCTGTCTTGCAATTCGCACATCAACATTTATTTTATCAATGTTGATTTGTGCAAGTTCATTTTGATATTTAGCATACTCAATTTGAGCCAACTCATATTGCCGTTTTGAATTAATCCCTTGATTATATAGTCTTTCTTGTCTTTCAAGATTTGATTTTCCAGCAGTAACCGCTCGCTTAGCTGCAACTATCTTTTGTAAAATCGCCTCTTTTTCCAACGTCAATCGCGCCAATATTTCTGGATCATTGTCGGTGATATCAACGATAGGATCTCCAGGTTTAACGAGCATTCCCTCATCCACATACCATTTTTTAATACGCCCGCTAACAGGCGAATTAACGGTGTGCTGTCTATCTGTTGGTGAAAATGCAATGACCTTGCCATTTCCTAAAGCAAATTGTTGCCATGGTGTAATACTCAAAACTAAAACGGTCGTTACTAATAATATTAAAATTATTTTGGCCGTTTTCTGAGGCTTCGGTAATTTACCAATCATTTTATGGGCATGCAATTTCATGTAGGAAGCACCAAACGGTTTGTTATATTTTTAAAATCAGAATGTTGGCTTACAATAAGCAAAATGGTCTTTTCTAGTGTCAGCACCTGAGAAACCAATTCATCAATGCTTTTATCTAATACATCAAAAGCGCGGTCAATAATGAGCAATTGAGGCTTAACGAGCAGTGCCCTTACCACCATAAATTTAATTAACTCAAGCTCGGTAAAAACAGTTTGCCACTCATAAATAACGGTCTTTAATCCCTTAGGTTGATGCATTATTTTATCGATAAGATTTGCCTTTTTTAATTGCTCTATGATCGCTTCATGCGATACTTGGGGTTGATTCAGAAGTAAATTGTCATAAATAGTACCCGCAAACCACTGCGGACGTCTTATTAGCAGGGCACAACGACGAAGCAATACTCGATTCTCATCAGCACAAAACGTATTATTAATAAGCAGTTCAAATTGTCTGTTATGTTTAAAGCCAAGAATCTCATCCGTAAAATTCTGACACTGCTCCGAGAGATGCGAATAGATTAAAAGAGGGCTCTGGTGAGACGCTACCACCTCTGCTTGACCTGGTATTTTCAATTGAATTGTTGTGATCGGCACAAAGAGCGCCGCGATATCCGCATGAACCTCGTCTATTGGCAAATCAAACACTTTTTCAATTTTACCTTGAGAGGCTTTCAGGTCGTAATAATTTTCTAGTAATACTACAAATCGCTTGAACTCAAAAATTAAAGCACCAAGGACTATCTCTGCCGCAACCAGTTGACCTAAACTCAATTGGTTGTTAATCACAAGATAACCGCCCATCCCCAGCAGAAGACTATTTGCTAATGCAGACAGGCTATAAAACCCAATTTGATGCTTGAGCAATTGTTTAAAATGTCTATTTCTCGCTTTCAAAAAGGATACTAATTTTTTATCTGCTTGCTGCGTAGCATATCGGTGGTATAAATTAAAGCGAAACAAAAATCTATTGATTAAAACTTCCTCTAACCAAGCACCAATTTGATGCTTCTGGAAACATTCTTCTTCGGCAGTTTCTAATCCTTTTCGATACGGTATGAGAATGATGAGGAAAAGCCCCAGAATAATCAAGCCATCAAATACCATAAATAATGGATGATAAAAAAGTAGAAGTAGAAGCCCGAAAAATAACTGCAGACACAGGTTGACACCATAAAGCAGCAAACTTGCAATTGATTTTTTTACAGTTACCACTTCAAAAAAGCGGTTAACCAGCTCCGGTCCATGATGAGTAGAGAAATTATCAAGAGAAAGATGGCTGAACTGATAAGTGAGATCAAGACTTATTTTAACCATCAATTTTTGTTGAATAACCTCAACGATGACTACTTCCCATAAATGCAATGCCCCTAGAGCTATCATTATTACAAAGACAACGATGCTTAGGGTTATCACCGGCTGGAGCAATCCGCCAAAAGCAATGAAGTTAATTAATGTCTGAGCCGCAATGGGAATACCTAAAGACAAAAGGCTGACCAGCGTACTAATCATCACAATAGATAAAATCGTTGCGCGATCTAATGACTTAATAATGAATCCCATTTCTTTTTTCATCATTCCCTGTCTTATGAATTGGTTATTAAATATTTTATCCCTTTTGTATCACTGATATCGGTATGAGATCAAAGCCACATAGGAAATCATCAAAAGAACTGTTCTAGATACTTTTGGTGTCAGGGAGCCTCGTAAAGCCTAAGCACTTTTTAAAACCCTAGCGTGCTCCGAGCGGTTAACCCAGTTTATTATCTTTCATATTTTCACATACCCATCAACACGTTCAATGATAATATAACGATATCAATTTTTAAGGTGTTATTTTTTATCTATCTAACAAATGCAACCCCCAAAGAGTTGACAACGCTTTAATAACTTTTTGTCCGCGGACACTGGTACCGGTAGCGTCGAGTGGTGGAGAAAAAACAGCAATTGCCATTTTATTTGGAATAATGGCCAGCAAACCGCCACTAACCCCACTTTTGGCAGGAACACCAATTTTTACAAACCAAGTCCCACTTTTTTCATACAGACCATTAACCAGCATTTGTGATAAAACATGCCTTGTGACAGATGAAGATACAATCTGCTTTTTAGACATTGGATTTACTCCATTATTTGCAAGGGTTGCGCCCATCAAAGCCAATTGCTTTGTCGTTACCATGACAGAGCAGGCTTTTGTATAACGATCTAATACGTCTTGGGGATCCCCTCTAAGCTTATTATGAGATTTCAATAATTGCGCAATAGCATGATTGCGTGTATTGGTTTCTGTTTCAGAGTGATAAATGCGTTTGCTAAGAAATAGCTTTTCATCACTGAGTGCATTTAATAAGAAAAACAAACGTCGCCACTTTTCATCTGAATTTTTGCCTTTTATATAGCTTGTTGTCTGAATGGCACCTGCATTTACATAAGGGTTATGCGAGCCTGCAGCTTTCTTTTCAATGGTTGTAATAGCGTTAAATTTTTCACCCGTTGCATCAAGACCAATTTTATCAAAAATAATCTTTTGATCATTATCTTGTAGGGCCAGTGCATAAGCAAAAACTTTAGATATAGACTGAAGAGAGAACGCAATGTCAGAGTCCCCGATTGAAAAAGTCTCTCCATCTATTGTTGCAACAGTAATAGCAAAGCGATTTGGATCGGCCTTTGCTAGCTCTGGAATGTAAGATGCGTTTTTACCCGATGTGTCGGAATGGTATTTCTTATAAACTTGCTCTAATGCGGTCTCATAACCGCTAGGTAATAATGTTTGACTAAAACTATGAAAACACAATAGAGATAAAAAAACACCGACGACGATACTATGTAAATATTTGTATTTCATTTTTATGCCCCTCGAACAACTAAATTAATTGGTTTTAAATGCAAAAAACAGATCAGGTCATGTATTAATTTCCTTCAATTAAGCGCAGGGGTATCCCCGCTTTTAATATTCTTTCCCGAATAACCAGCCATGCTTGTCCCTTGGGTGGTAATTCAATCAAAATAAAGTCAGCTTTGGATTGGTCAGCAATTCTTAGGCGATAATAAAGCTCATATGCCGCGTCCTCACTTCTTTCTGGAAATTCATAAAGAGACTCATAATGGCCTCGATAATTTTGTGAAAAAGTAAGCACATATGGCGAGGCTTTCACTTTCTCAAGCCAAGGAGAGGCTTGCCTTATATCATCAACATAATATAGTTTTTTTTCAGGCTGATAGTGACTGGATAATCCTCCGGGTACTCGCGTTTTTGTTGCATAAGACTGCCCCTTAAGTGATATAGAGGCTGCAATTTTCTCCTCATTTATTATACCAGGGCGCGCTATTTCATAGGTTAGTGGCTCCAGTGCGCTGACAATCGTTGACTCAACACCAACACTACATCGCCCTCCGTCTAAGATTAAAAAATCATTCGTTGGAAAGCCCTGCTTAACATGCTGTGCCGTGGTTGGGCTTATTTTTCCGAAAGGATTTGCTGATGGAGCAACCAATGGTTTTCCGAATTTCAATAATAGTTCTTGCGCAACAGCGTGATTTGGAGCACGAATAGCGATACTGGTTTGCCCACCTGTAATCAATGGGTTAATCGCACCTGATTTAATAGGTAAAATAAGCGTCAATGGTCCAGGCCAGAAAAGCTCCATCAAGGCATAAGCGTAGTCAGGTATATGTGAAACCCATTCTGTTAGATCCCATTCGGGAGCAATATGCATAATTAATGGGTGATCAAGCGGCCTTTTTTTGGTTGAAAATACTTTTTTTATCGCCGAATCAGAAAAAGCATCCGCCGCAAGACCGTATACGGTTTCGGTCGGAATAGCGGCAATGTCGCCGATGCTCAGACTTTCTATCACAAGATTTATGTCGCTCGTTATAGAACTCATGTCAATTAAACCTTAAAAAATACCATTATGGATTGCAGTAGTTACAATAGTTCGGCTCAGCCTGTACCCGGTTATCATGCCTTGGTTTTTTTTCTTTATTCTCACAGGCAACACAACCCCAAATTTCAAATCGGTGAAGAGGTGTTGGGCCGTTACATAAGCTGCAAGATAACGTCTCTGTGGTTGAGATGAAACCAAACCCTGGGGCACCACAAGAATGACAGCACGTTAAAATACGTGCGGCCAATTTTTCTGCCAATAAGAACAAAGCCTCCATTCGTGTAGGATTCACCATAGCACGCATGTCGGTGGCCAAAAGCAATGCGTCTCCCTTCGTAAAACCTGTTGTTATTAACTGATTCAAAATTGAAAAATCTTGAATTCCTTTCCCAAGAACTTCTTTTGTATCATTAACTTGAAGGGTTACGGCATGACTAGGAAATTGCACTGACTGCAAAAATGACGCGAACGCTGTGCCCGCATGTAATGTCAACATCTTATAATTCGTTTTTGCTGTCACCAGCTGCTCGGCAATAACCCAACTGTTTCTCAAATCAACAAACGCCATAATTTCATGATCACTTGCAAAAAATGGCATCGATGGATGTGGCCCAAAACTACCTTCACTTGCAACACTAAGAAAACAATCCGCTGCAAATGCCGCTGCTTTAGCCTTTAAAATACAAGTTTCATACGCATTTTTAGCCCGAGGGATTTCTCCTGTAAATGTTCCAAACTGATCTGTATCAAAATTAGAGGTATATATTTCACATCACAACTTGTCAAAAAAAACAGGCCGAATAACGCGCTCTTTCTCATGTTTTGACGCGAGCAAAACGCGTTCATTTTTATAGTGCATATACCCTCTCCATCAAAATTGATGCTGAAATAGTATGATTTATTCGTTCTATTTCAGCAGATTTTTTAAGTAAAATAATCCATCCTGGCAACAGCCACATCAGACACAAACATCACGCCAGAGTTTTTTTGGAATAAGGTTTTCATGCCTAAAGCAATGGTCGCAATCGATTCCTCTGGACCAACAGCAATAAACATAACCAATGTTGCCTTATCATTAAACAGCAATTTTCCCTCGTGAAAGCCATGGTGGCCCTTGCCAGAAATATTTCTCAACAAAGTAAAACCTGACAGATTTGCCGCCGTCATAAGATCGGCAATCATTGCTTCGTTTTCTCCAGAAACAATGACCTCTATTTTTTTCATACTGTGCAAACTGATACCACTTTCTCGTTTTTCTTGAACTTTAATGATACTCATAATGCGCTCCATTAAGGGTGATAGAAGTTACGCATTGACAAACCCATCAAAATTCTGATAATTCGCACCAGAAAATAATAACCAGCCACCGGAAGGCCCTCTGTGATAAGAAGTATTACCCGCCCCTCAACCGCACGGTGTACATTACCCATGTATGTTGGATTTTTA
>CAMBDN010000115.1 GCA_945865355.1 Legionella genomosp. 1 | reverse complement strand
CTAATTGATTCAACACCAATAGTTTGGATAATGTGGATGGCTCTTGCAATAGCCTTTCATAACCGAGTAAACAACCCTTCTATAAAGCTGTTCTATTTTTGAGCTTGTCTCGATTATAAAACTTTACAGCAGTATACGGACTCAATCGTTAATTAGTAATTAGTCTGATTGTTTTTGTTTCTTTTTTGGGGTTTGCGGCAGATAGGAGTGTAAAGCAGTAATACTGCCATTTGATGAAAGTCCTCATCCAGCATTTAGGCACCTTCTCCGTAACGAAGAGGATATACTATAGCCCTACCCAACGAACAAATCGGTTCGATGGCTTCAAGGTAATATTGGGTTTTGTCTCTGACTGGATACTATAACTCTTTGGTTGCGTATCATTATTTGTTAGATCACCGCTAACTTTTATATCTGTAATCTTTCCGTAATTTAAAATTTGCATATCCGTTTCGTAGTAGCCTCTTACCATTTTAACCACGGGAATTACAAAATTAATTTCATTTAAAACGTCTTGATTATGAGTAAGTTCATTTTTAGTTGTAGCAATTGTTTTCAGCTCTTTGCCATTCAATGCAACATACTCCATATGATTGATTTGACGGCGAAGCATACGTGTTAATGGTGGTTTAGTATGGAATAAATGCTCATAGTTATCTGCCGCCATGACGACAACGGGCTCCGTTTCTGCTCGGTAGTTATTTTTAATGTCAGCAAAAAGTATTTCTTCTGGTGGTTCAAAAGCTTCTTGCGAAGTTTGGGTATCAACCGCCATTGGACTGAGCATTTTTAATGGTGAGAGATTATAACAATTTAAAAATCTCGATTTAGCTAACCAATCATCGTTTGGATAATAGGCTACAAATAGAGACTTTTCCTTAATCGTATTGATAATTGATGCCGATAAATTATCAGGTACCGCAGGACAACCCCAACTGCGCCCTGCTCTACCATATTTCTTGATAAAATCCTCTTCAACATACCATCCACCATGCAAAACCACCGCTCGATTGGCAGCGTTATCATTAAAGCCTCTTTCCAAGCCATCCAATTGTAATGACACGCCATGGCGACCAAAATAACTTTTTTCAGTAGTATAGACCCCTAAACTAGTGGCCTTGCTATTGTTTTTATTTGAAAAAAAGTTGGTTAATAAGCTGCCTGACTTTAGTCCATGTGATACATAGGTATTAAAAAGTAATTTATTCTCTTTTAAATCAAATACCCAAAGACGTTTCTCATTGGATGGCAAAGAATAATCAATAATGGTTAAAATGTTATTGTGATAAACATTGTAATCTTGGGCGCACTTTAACGAAGTGAGTACTTTATTGATAACGCCTATACCCAATGTGGGGGCTAGCGTGTGCAGCATTTGCTGAATATCATCCAATGATCGGTTGGCTGTTTTAGGCGATTCAAACTTTGTAGTGACACCGGAAGTTATTTCATCAAGGACACTGTTTTTACTGCTTATTAAAACGTTATCTTGAAGAAGTTCCGGTGGAGGTGCCGCGAAACTGGCTGAGCTGAAGAGTAAGATCGACAGTAGCTTTTTCCTCATGACTATTCCTTAGTATTATTCTTATTGCTCCTATTTAGGTAAATATAGCCTAAATTAAAGCAAAAACCATGGTGGATCCAAACAAATTATTTATACTTACAATTCAACCATCTATATTTGTTTGATACCCACCAGCCAGTGCTTGATAAACCTCTACAATGCTGTCTAATTGCTGCATCTTCGCTAAGGTAAGGTTGAGCTTGGCCTGATCAACATTTAATTGCGCATTAGCCACAACCCTATAATCCTTTGCACCAGCCTCATAACTTGATAAAGCAAGGTTATAGGCTCTTTTTGCCGCACGATATGATTTTAATTGATACACAAAGGCTTCATTCATTTTTTGTTGATTGGTCAGGCTATTGTTCACATCAGCAAACACAGCGCGAATAGTTTGTGCATAAGAAAAATAAGCCGCAGAGTAACCTGCTTTCGCCTCATTGATTTGTTCATAAGCAACGCCATTAAATATTGGTAATGACAGGCCTGCTTGAACAAGGGCTAAGCCCGTATGGAGCTTTAATAAATTGGATAAATCAACAGAGGTTCTACCCAATAATCCTGTTAAAGAGATTGCGGGGAAAAAACTTGAGTAGGCAATGCCAACGTTAGCGCCTGCTATTTTTAAATCGTCTTCAGCGATAATTACGTCGGGTCGATTTTTTAATACGGCTGATGGCAGGTTTGCGGGGATAAGCCCTTTTACAGAGAGCGTATTTATATTTCTATGGGTCAAAATTGGCCCAGGGTTACGATTGATCAACAGCTGAATTGCATTTTCAATTTGTGAGATACTATTTTCTATTGCCGAAATACTAGCCTGACTCGAAGTAATTTGCTGTTCAAGATTAGTCACTGTTACTAAATCACTAGCCCCATCTTTAAACCGAATCAATTCTAGCTGATGCGATTTTTTCAGATCAGTAATCAATTGCGATTGTTCATGTAGCTGAGTTCGCTGCCCAATTAACATGAAATAAGCACCACTAATTTGACTGATGATGCTTAGTCTAGTGGCATTATAAACCGCCCTTTGCATGTCCAGCGAAGCTTTCGCGCGTTTATTCAAATTTATATTTTCTAATATATTCAGAGAATAGCTTGGTACAAACCCACTAAATAGTCCTTGAAAATGGATAGTCCCCAACTTGGATAGCGCAGAACTTTGAGCTAAAGCTCCTTGCGGCGTAAAATGACTGTCCCATGTTCTACCAAGAAAGCCATTTCCTGAAGCACTGAACGTGGGTATCCAAGCGAATTGGGCTTCTTTTAATTTTGCTTGTGCTTGAAAAATATTCGCTTGAGCAACATTAAGCTGATTATTGTTGATGAGCGCTTCTTTCATTAATCGATTTAAAACAGGATCATGCATCCTCTCCCACCATTTGTCGTGGCTGAAATCCCGTAAATTATCGTTTATCTTGAGCCCGCTCCTTGTCTTTTTTGGTGTAGATAAATCTTGTAATCTAGGTGCAGGGACTGTTTTACAGCCAACGAACATGAGACTAATTAGACATAAACCAATCTTCGAAATACGTAACTTGTTAGCCATGTTGCAACCTAAAAAATGTGGTTAATCAAGGGTTGTTCTAAATACCCTTCCGGTCAATATAATTAAGAAAAAAGCAATGAGACAAATGGGTAAAATATTAGGTGTTATCTGCATCAGTTCATTCCCTTTTAACAGAATTCCACGGGTTATTCGGGTGAAGTAGGTCATGGGTAAACAATAACCAAACATCTGTGCCCACTTTGGCATTCCATAAAATGAAAATAAATATCCGGATAAAAACATCGAAGGTAATTGATAAAACACACTGAGCTGCATCGCTTGCATCGGTGTTTTAGCAAGGGTAGAAAATATCATTCCAACCATTAAATTAGCAACAATAAACGGCGCTGCTGCGAGGTAAAGCAATAAGATGCTGCCCTGTATGGGGATATGAATGAGTAGTTTGCCAAAAATAAGTATGCTCGTAAGTTGTAAATATCCCAATACAATATAAGGTATCACTTTACCTAATATAATCTCTGTAGGTAATAATGGCGTGCTCAACAGCACCTCCATGGTTCCAGACTCTAATTCAGAAGTAATGGCTGTGGACGTTAGCATCACCATTGTTAAAGTTAATAACACCCCTATCAAACCAGGTATAATATTGTAAGAGCTGATATTCGCTTCATTATAAAGTCGGTGCATGGTCAAATTAACCGAGCGCTTGAGCGTATTTGGAGTGCTTTCAGCAAGACCCTGTTTACTAAATTGATCAATTGCCAAATTTAAAATCGGCAATACGTTCCCAAATGCACTGGCACTACTTCCTGGATCAGAACCATCCAACTCAACCATTAACTGAGGATTTTCTCCGCGAATATACTTCCGTGTAAAATCCGCTGGAATCAGCATAGCAAAACTTAACTCACCCGAGCTCAGCTTTTGTTTAACGGTTTGAATATCGTTTGATGTGTCCAAAATATTGAAATAGTTAGACGTCTGTAGATTGGTGATAAAGTTACGTGTTAAAGGACTCGGATCGTAGTTGATAATAGCTGTAGGAAGATTTTTTGGATCCATATTAATGGCGAATCCAAAGACTATTAATAGCATGATGGGTAGAATAACAAGCATCGCAATGGTCCCACGATCGTGAGCAATCAGAAAAATTTCCTTGCGAATTAAGCCCTTAATGCGAACCAAAGACATTGCTAATCTCATTATTTCATCAATCCAATAAATACTTCTTCAAAACTCGGCGATACCTCTTTCATTGTATAATTTTTAGGGTCATGGATGAGTGTCATCAAAAGGTCATGATTAGCAGATGATACGCGTAAATCATTGTTGACCACAGACACTAACAATTCCGGATATGAATGACTGATAACTTCGGTTAAATTCTCCAGCGATTGATTCGTTGTATCGATAAGATATGCCTTGACCTTCGAAAACGGCATCAAATTTTTAGTCAAACCCGAATATAAAAGTTCACCTAAAGATATATAAGCCAAATCAGTGCACTTTTCGGCCTCATCCATATAATGCGTCGTGACTAAAATTGTTGTTCCATCTCTTCTTGAGATTTTATGCAGATAATTCCAAAAATCCTTACGTGCTTTGGGATCAACTCCCGCTGTCGGCTCATCAAGAAATAACAACTCTGGCTTGTGCAATATGCAACAAGCAAGGGCTAAACGTTGTTTCCAGCCACCCGATAAATCACCTGCCTTAACATTCTTATAAGGGATAAGCTCAAGATCGATTAAAACGTGTTCAATTGCCTGCTTACTGTCATTAATTTGATATATATCAGCAATAAATTGTAAATTTTGATAAACGGTTAAGCCCTGGTATAGGCTAAATTTTTGCGGCATGTAGCCGATTTTCTTTTTTATATCAGCACTTTGAGTCTTGATGTCATATCCAAGGCAGTTCCCCTTCCCTTGGGTAGGCGTTAAGAGGCCGCAAATCATACGAATCATGGTTGTTTTACCGCTACCATTAGACCCCAGAAAACCAAAGATAGCCCCTCGTCTTACTTTAAGGGTAACATTGTCTACGACTGTTTTATCATCAAATACTTTCGTTATTCCCTGAAGGTCAATGGCAAGCTCACTCATCCTACAACGTCCAACGATACGGGTTGTCCAAGATGAATCTTATCAAGATCAGGGCTATCAATTCCTGCCTCTACCCGAAAGACTAAATTCTTTCGCTCTTCACGTGAAAAAATAAGTGGCGACGTGTATTGTGCTCTATTTGCGATGTACCTTATTGTTCCCGCCATGGATTGTTGGGTTCCATCGCTTGATATGTTTATTTTTGTATTTAATAAGATCTTGCTAAGCTGATTTTCAGGGACGAAAAAAATAACTTTAATATTGGGCTTGGTTATTAATGCCAGAACGGGTTGACCTGCTTGTACATATTCACCCTTGGTAAAATAAGTGTCAAATATGATTCCATTATCAGTAGCATGACTTTCTTTTCTTTCCACTTGCCAATTTTTTAATGCTATATCGGCTTGACTACTTTTAATCTGAAAATCGATTGCCTTAAGCTGTTCATTTAAAACATCAAGATCCTTTTTGGCAACATCGAGATCATTTTGACTAGCGACGTCATTTCCTTTCATTTTTTGCGTTCGACGATAATTCGTTTCGGCATATTGAATTTGGCTAATAATTTCGTTTCGCTGAGATAGCAGATTTTTTTTAGTAGATTCACTGATCGCCACAGCATAATATTCATTTGTTTGTTCTAGCTTAAATAGAAGCTGGTTTTTCTGTACCGCTTCACCGCGTCGAACCACCAATTCGGCAAGTTTTCCTGGAAAATTACTGGAAAGATAGGTTAAATCTGCCTCAATATAGCCGTTATATCGTGGGGGACTTTCCTTACAGGAACAAAGAAGAAATATAACCACTAAAAACGCGATTTTACGCATGGATTGAGCCTTGAATATAATAGGAAAACGATTGGTTAAGCACATAATCCTACAGCATATTAACAAATCAATATGCATTCAAGAGGAAAGCAGACAGGCTATACGTATTAAGAACATTATTCAGTGCATCAGCTAATAACTATACCACTCAGAAAAACAACCAGGACTGGTCGCAACTGATAGTATTTAAACCACATTAAATTTCCCATTGAAGAGGAATAGAAGCGAACATTTTAATTCATAATTTTTATCCACAAATTCTGTGGGTAAACATGTGTGTTTACAATAAAAACGCATACTAAGTAAGCACTTCGGACATTGATATTAGTTTTACCAATTAAGTCAAAAAAAATGTAAACCTCTAACAAGAACTATGATTTCAATGGCTCGAAGCGTCATTTTAACGAGCAAGATAGACTCACTATTGCCTGCATTAAAACATCATGGTAATATTTTTTCCGTTTTATATCTAGGAAAAAGACCAACTTTGTTTGAGTAACTTGTCGAAGGTGAGTCACTCAATGCTGTTCTCTTAATGGAAAATATGGAGTATTTAAAATGACCAATCTTGCAAAACCTTCCCCTGTCTTAAAAAAAAAACCAGCCCTTCCCAAAGAAACACAACAATTAATCAAAGAGATTAAAACAGCCGTGAGTGGAACGTTACAAGATTTTGACGTCGAGCCCAGTTTTTTGAATCGTTTATTATCTAAGTATGAATATTCAAGAACCGTTTTACGTATGTTTAAATATACGATAAGTGTTGGTTTGGGATCTGTTGGCGTTTTATTGCTCAATCCCTATCTTTTGGGTTCGGCACTAACGACCTATACTAGCCTTCAAGTGCTAGAAAACCATCACGAAAATTATATGCTAAAAATGCAATTGAAACGGCAAGTGATCTCCCTCGGAAATATTGTTGAAAAACAATGCGTTTTTTTGGCGACCCAAACAGAAAAGTTGAAAATACAAGTTAAAAAACTAACTGAACAAATGAGTCATCTTAAAGGTCATTGCAAAGATTTATCACACCAAGTTGTATCGCTGAAATCAGAAGTTGTTACTCTTGAAAAACTAATAAAAAAATTAGAGTTAACAAGTCAAAATCAAGAAAAGGTGCTCAAACAATTAAAGCAGCAAGAAGTAACGCTTGGTAAAGAAATAAAAAAATTGGAAGCGCAAATTAAAGGGCTAGAGGGTCATGATGAGGCGCAAAAAAAGATCGTTATTAAATTAAAAGAGTTACAGCAAGAACAAAAAACCATTATTCAAGAACAAGAACAAACAATTAAGCAGTTAAAAATAACGGAGAAAAAATTGGCAGGTACCGAGGAAAAATTTGCTGCTCTTGTTGTGGACTTGAAAGAAACAAAAGAAAAGATGGATGAAACGGCGAAAGCTTATGCGTCTTCTGAAGAAAAATTAGCTGCGGCTTTGAGTGACTTGAAAGAACTTCAAGTTATACAACAAACTTTACAAGGAACGGTTGTTGATTTGTCGGCACTGATGATAACCGATAAAGCGACAAGAGCCGCCTATCTTACAAAGCTTGATGTGTTTCTGTCGGATAAGTCAAAAAGCTTTCATGAAGCAGTATCGAGAATATCTGATACTGAACGAGAGCTTTCTGAGCTAAAAGTGCAGTTTGCTGACAAAAATGAGGTCTATGATAAGCTCTTAAAATCGCATCAAAATCTACTCAGGCAGCAAGAAGGGCAGCTTGAGCGACTTGAAAAAATAGGCGCAACAAAAACGCA
>CAMBDN010000114.1 GCA_945865355.1 Legionella genomosp. 1 | reverse complement strand
GTCGATCCTCACGGCCATCCGGATTCACGCGTTGTTTTGTTAAAGGGAACCAAGGATGGTACCTATATTTTCTACACTAACTACCAAAGTGCTAAATCAATGCATATTCAGAATAGCCCGTATGTGGCACTCAATTTCTATTGGCCTGAAACGGCTCGTCAAGTCAGGATTCGTGGTCAAGTTAAGCAAACGAGCAAAGAACAGTCAGATGCTTACTTTTTATCTCGTCCGAAGACAAGCCAATTAGGAGCAATTGCCTCTCCACAAAGTAGAGAAATTAGTGGGCGCGCAGAGATTGAGCAAACACTGAATAAGCTTATTTCTGAACATCAACAACAGCCCATCGTTAGGCCAGACAACTGGGGTGGTTTTGCAGTCACACCCGATGAATTCGAGTTTTGGCAAGGTAGGGATAATCGTTTACACGATCGAATTCATTACTATCATCAAAACAATAAATGGATTCACCGACGCTTGGCCCCTTAATTTAATGCCATTTGCTTCAGAACCCAATGATACTTAGTTAGAGATTTTCTTCTTTTGGAGCCTTTCAGGTTGGCGCTCATTCTCGGTCCGAAAGGCTCGTGGGTAGTGTAAAGGCCTTAACTTCGAGCCATTCGTCCCACAACCCAATTGTCAAGAATGAGTAAAATACGGCTAGATCTATATCTTCGAATAAATGGAAGTCGTAGAATGAAATTAAGTCAATTGATCGCTAACAAATTGTCAATATAAAGCCCTCGATTACTTGAATCAAATGCTTTTAATAAATGCAGTTAATTATTAAGAAGGGGTATCAATATGAATAACATGACAGCGTTGTTACCACATATCAAACTGCGCTTTAGCATTGAGCACCCAAGTTTTGAAGAGTGTTATGCTTTCGGGTATGAATGCGCAATTGCAGAGATCAGTGAAGCAGAGAATCCATTCTTAGCAGGCACAAAAGACAGTGAACAATGGCTTGAGGGTTGGTGGGCTGGCTTTTATGGTGAGGAGCCTTTGTATCAATTTAATGACCTAACGGACGCCTTTGCAACGGAGCCTTTGGCCGCTAACGACCAAGTTTACTTTGATAACATCGAAAGTTTCTTTGCAAAAATGATGGAGATTTCAGGTATTCTTGCTGTTTCTGCTGTTGTAGGATTCCAGATTATTGATTTAGTAGCATAACCAATACAAGAGGTGGGTGTTTCAACACCCACTTCTACTTAAATAACTTCAATACCATGCTTCGCATTCTTGCTAACTCGGCAGCGTTAAACTCTTTGTAATACTCACTACCAATATTTAAACTAACAATAACTTGCTCACCTATTCCTTTTAGCAAATCAACACCTGATAATCGCAATAATTGTATATCTTCTTTGATTTCTGTTGCCCATAGATCAAAATAGGTCATTGAGGTAAAAACAGGTAAAAAAACCTGTCCCTTATCGACCAGATATAGAACTTCTGGTTCATCATTCGCAGAATATGCTTCAATAGGTATGATAAAATTAGCTTTGATGAATTCCAAATAGGCTTTGTTCGCTTCTTTGTTGCTACCCTCGGCAGTTATGGCAGACTTTATTGCCTTTTCTAATTCACACATACAAAAACCAAGGTTTATTTATGAGTAGGATATTGTAAATGAATTCCCTGCCGTTTGCTAAACAAAGTGTTGAATTAAGCGACGATAACAGTATAATAAAAAAATATTTCTCAAACACAAATAAGTAGTTTGTGATGAAAACAGTCGATACCGCTCAAGCAAAAAATAAGACACATAATAAGCACCTTGGTTTTGCATGGATTATTTGGGGACTAGCTGCGGCCTTCTATTTTTCCGACTACTTGGCACGCGTCGCGCCTGGAGTAATGCATCGTTTTTTACAAATTGATTTCGGGATCAATGAAGCGGGTTTTGGAATCTTAACTGCCTCGTTTTATGTACCCTATATTCTAATGCAAATTCCTGTCGGACTTACGGTTGATCGAATTAGTATTCGCTGGATTTTGACGATTATGTCCATCATTACTGCTTTCGGTTGCTGCGTATTTGGTTTGGCTGATGGTTTGACAATGGCTTCTGTAGGCAGAATGCTCATAGGCTTTAGTGCTGCATTTGCTTTTATCAGTGCTTTACGTCTTGCTACGTCATGGTTTCCACCAGCGATGCTTGGTTTACTAGCAGGGTTAACTCAGGCCCTTGGAATGCTAGGTGCTGCTGCAGGTGAAGCACCCGTTTCTTTTCTCGTTGGAGCTGTTGGTTGGCGTCATAGTATGCTCATCATCGCGTTTATCTTTATCGTTCTGGCTGGATTATTATATAAATACATTCAAGATAATCCGAGCTCGAGATCGCATGAAGTTAAATATGAAAAAAGATTAAGCATATTTCAAAGCTTACGAGTTATTCTGTCCCATCCTCAGACCTGGTTAAATGCCTTCTATGCTGGATTTTTGTTTGGACCCACTGCAGTTATTGGCGAGTCTATTGGTCCTGCATACCTTCAATATGGGCGTGGGTTAACCGCACATACGGCTGCTTTTGCTACGGGCTTAATTTTTATAGGCTGGGGTATTGGTGGTCCGATATCTGGTTGGTTATCCGATAAAATTGGTCGACGAAAACCAATCATGGTGGTTTCAGCTCTGTGTGGGTTAATTTTAACATCCCTTTTTGTTTTCTATCCAAGTATGGATAAAACAACCGCCTATTTATTGTTCTTTACATTTGGTTTGACAAATACGGGTGTTGCTATCGCTTATGCTGTGTCTACCGAGATTCACGACAGGAACGTTGTAGGTACCTCAATAGCATTTACAAATATGGCCTCTATTTTTGTTGGTGCGTTGATGCAACCCCTGGTTGGTCGTATGGTCGATCTTGTATCTGGAGAACGGGGTTATAACGTAGAAACACTATTATTATCCGACTTCCAATATGGATTCCGCATCTTACCGATATGTTCTTTAGTTGCTCTTATTTTGGCATTTACCATAAAAGAAACCTACTGTAAGCCCTTACTAAGAAAGTAGTCAGGGCAACCAAGCGCCTCTTTTAATGTGAACGCACTCGCCAGCTAGGCAATCCACGGTATTTATGTACGTCTGCATATCGAGGCAAAGCATCGCCAAGCGGGCCTTCTAGAAAAATATCCGACAGAACCTACCAGAATTTGTCTTTAGTCTTTGCCAGATAGCTATTCTCGTGCTTTAATTACAACTGTCCTTTTTCTTGAGACAGATTGTTAAAACTATCGTGGCAAAACCGGACCATGAATATTACGGAGAAAATGATGAAAAAAATTATAGGATTAGTGGTTATCATCGCCGTTCTAGTCCTTGGTGGATATTATGGAACAGGTCTCGTTACAGAGAGTACGATTGAGAAGAACGTTGAAATAATTAATCAATCAAATGGTCTGCTAGTTGATATAACCCACTATAACCGTGGTTGGTATAGTTCAACAGCCGTATTAAATTGGAGATTACATGTTCCTGAGCGGCTATCGAAAGATCAAAATGGACAATCAACAACAGTTCCTGCGCAAGATTATTCGGTCCAAATGCCCCTTACTATTTATCATGGTCCCATTATATTCTCAGATTCTGGCGTAAAATTTGGTCTCGGTTATGCACGAAGTGATGTCACGGTACCAGAAATGTACGTCAAAAAATTCTCTAATTTATTCACCGGTGATTCAACAAAGCCCCTGATAAATTTAAGCTTATTCGTTAATTATTTAAATAATAGTCAGCTTCACATGGGATTGCCCGGATTTAAATTAATATTAAAACAGGGTGGCGAACAATTTGAGTGGTATGGTATGGATAGTCACATTAATGTTACATCGAATTTACGTAATATTGATGGCGGTGTGGTTGTTGAGGGTGCTCGTTTGACCAGGGATAAAATTGACGCTACTCTCGGTAAAGTTTTTAGTAACTATGATTTGCATCAAACCGCTGAAGGTTTATACTTGGGTCAAGCAAGTCTGTCTGTACCTTCGTTCTCAGTTGCTGAAAACCAGCAGAAAATACTGGATTTAGTACAATTTGATATTAGCTCGAGTAGTGATGTAGACAGTGGTCTATTTAACACCTACTTTAAAACTTCACTGAAGCAAATCACAGTACATGGACGAACATATGGACCAGCTGTATTGGAAATCTCTCTTAAAAACCTTGATGCACAAGTACTGACTGACATTAACGATCAGGCAAATAAAATGCAACAAGGCACCGATGCAGAGCGTCAGCAAGCGATGCTTTCTATACTTCCAGCGCTACCTAAGTTGTTTGGTAAAGGAGCGCAGTTTGAAGTTTCAAAACTAAGCTTTGTTGTGCCAGAAGGGGAGATAGTAGGCGATTTGTTAGTTTCTCTTCCTAAAGGGGATACCGGAAATCCATTCCAATTGCTACAAAAAGTACAAGGGCATGGCCAGTTAAAGATGCCTGCAGCAATAGTCAAAGGAATAATGACTGCGTCTGTAAAGCAACAGTTGTTAAGCAAGCCTACCTTGCAGCAGGAAATGGTACAACAAATGCAAAAAAATGATCAGTCACAGGATCAGGCACAGATACAGGCTCAGGTGGCTCAGGCAAAAGCAGAAGCTCCGGTGCAAACGGGTGCTGATGGACAAAGTAACACAGCTGCTCAGAGCTCAGAGCAGAATAAGCCATTGACCGCGGCTGATGTTGAGCAGCAAGCAAGTGCACAAGCTGACCAGAAGCTTTCTGCAATGGTTCAAGGCGGGCTATTATCTTTGCAAGGATCTGAGTATGTGATTGAAGTTAATCTTCAGCAAGGTCAATTGACAGTTAACGACAAGCCTTTTAATCCGGCGATGTTGCAGTTTTAGTTTTGACCAACGGTGGGTATAGGGCAATTTACCCACCGGTTTATGTTGATTTTTAAGATAAATTATACGTTCTAGACTTGTCAGGAATTGCTCAATTCGATAAAATACTGTTTTTGAAAGAAGGAGTTAATAATAATGACAACAATCAGCAATGAAGCCGGGGAAACAACTGCATCGTTGGCGGCAAGCGTAACTCAATCAGTGCAAAAATATTTTTCCGAGCTGAAAGGAACTGATCCTGTTGACTTATACCAGTTTGTTCTCGAAGAGATTGAAACACCATTGTTCAGAGCAGTTATGGAACATTGCAAATACAATCAATCACGCGCTGCCGTGATGTTGGGAATTAGCCGAGGAACATTAAGAACAAAATTGCGTCGTTACTTCGATGACAAATATGTTGGTACTCGCGAATAATATCTTATCAAGATAGTACCTAGCTAAAATTAGAAGAAAGGGAGGGCTATATGCCTTCCCTTTTTTTATACTAAGCCTTTTGCGATACCCTATAGATTTTAATATCCGGCCCTAGTGTTCCCTGTTTAGTACAGTTTAATTCACTATCTGATATACAGTTAGCAAAAACACAACGTCCTTTAATCACTTGACCGTAACTATCGAACCTAATTTACAACAGTACCTGTATCTAATACAGTATTCATTCGCAACATAAGTCTCCTTAGGCAACATACGACCTGTATGCAACATAAGAACCCGTCCACCCTGAGTAGGCGCAGAACACGTAGGTAATATTAAGCACTGAATTTTAGTGTGTCTTCTCGAAGGGGCAGTTGTACTCGCACATTGCAGAATACGGAATAAATAAAAGAGCTAGAAACCTTCATTGAGATATGATCCATGCTTATCTGGCATGATAAGCCAACAAAGGTTGATCGTGCTGTCAAAATGGAGCAACAACTTGCCCCTATTCGTTAAACATTGAACTAACAGACTCTTGAACATTAACGCGCTTAATGGCTTGGGCAAGCATATCAGCTAAGCTCACAACTCTAATTTTAGGACAATTTTGAGCAGCTTCCGTTAGAGGAATAGTATCGGTAACTACTACCTCATCAAGGTAAGAGTGCCTGATATTTTCAATGGCTGGGCCTGATAGGACGGGGTGAGTAATGTAGGCGCGTACGCTTGAAGCACCGCTCTTTTTTAATTCGTGAGCAGCAGAACACATGGTTCCCGCAGTATCTACGATGTCGTCAATAATAATACAATTTCTATCTTTTGGATCGCCGATAATGTGCATGACCTCGGATTTGTTAGGTCCACTCCGACGTTTATCGATGATTGATAACTCAGCATCATTTAATAGTTTAGCCATGGCTCTGGCACGTACTACGCCTCCAACGTCCGGCGAAATAACCATCAAATTGTTAAGCGCCTTCATTTTGATATCTTCAAGCAGAATCGGTGTCGAATAGACGTTATCTACAGGCATGTAAAAAAAGCCTTGGATTTGGTCAGCGTGTAAATCAACCGTTAACACGCGAGAAATTCCGACAGATGCCATCATGTCAGCAACTACTTTCGCTGTGATAGGTACACGTGCTGAGCGGACACGCTTGTCTTGGCGTGCATAACCAAAATAAGGTACAACGGCAGTTATACGTCCAGCTGATGAGCGACGTAGTGCGTCAGCCATGATAATCAATTCCATTAAATTATCATTTGCTGGTGCGCAAGTTGACTGGATGATAAAAACATCTCTGCCGCGTACATTCTCAAGAATCTCAATCCTACTTTCACCATCACTAAACGTGCTGACAGTAGCTTGACCTATAGGAAGTTGTAAATGCGAGGATATCTTAAGAGCGAGCTCGGGATTTGCATTACCAGTAAAGATCATCATTGTTGACTTGTGCATAAAACCTTCGATTAAAGTGAATCGGGTAACTTAAACACATAGCAGAAGACAGCCAGAAAGATGTTGTTATTATTATTTAAGCGATCCGGTACACGCAGCCTTCCCGGGTATCTTCTGCCGTCTGTTTACTTGTCTCTAGACGATAAGTCTAGGTTGAATCAACAAGAATATGGCTGGGGTGCTAGGATTCGAACCTAGGTATGCAGGGATCAAAACCCTGTGCCTTACCGCTTGGCGACACCCCAATAAGCTGTGGATTCTTTCATATCCATGAAATGTACGCAGTATTTTGTACCCCTGCGAACTGCTGCGTATTTTGCAGCGATTTGAATTGCTTGTCAACGTAACAACTAAAAAAATAACAATTACTGCATATATTTTAAAAAGGTGCTCGTAAAAACGCTCTTAAAATTATACCCGCCACTTCTTGATAATGAGCTTAATGACAGTACCATGTCCTTGTAATTGAATTTTTCCCGGTAAGTCGACACCACTTACCGTTGTATAATTGGCGTAGTCAATGGTATAGCCTGCTTGTTTGAATGTTACCAAATGGGTGTTTTCGTATTGAGATGCCTGCATGGAACCTGGTGCTGGCATGCCTCTTACCCAATAATAAAGGTCGCTGACCGGCAAGCGGATCCCTGTTTGTTGCTGCAACAGTTCATCTGCACTATGTGAAGAGAATTTTTTAGGACCATCTACATAGGTAATCGTCCCATCTTGTTTCTCAATGATTACTGTACCTCCGCCTAAAGGACCAAATAATCGAATTTGGTAGCGATCCGGACCTTGCTGCAGCCAATTTAGGGACGCCGACCATCCTTTGGTCTTCTCTCTAGCAGCGATGGCGCCAGAAATTTCCCATGATGATACTGCCGTCGCTAGTTTTTTTAAGTTGCTTCCAGCAGGTTGCTGAGCGTTGTTTTGTAGTTGTTTATTTTCAATCGTAAGTTCTGGGGATAATTTAGGCGGAGCGCATGCGGTAATTAAGCAGATAGAAAAAAAACAAGTAAGCTTAATTACATTCATTTGCATGATTCTTCGTCCCTGTTTGTTGAATATCCGTCACTCACAACCGAGATTTTAACGTTGTCACGAATG
>CAMBDN010000113.1 GCA_945865355.1 Legionella genomosp. 1 | reverse complement strand
CAGCAATTTTTTGAACTGGTGTAGAAACCTCTTTCAGATTACAATCCTTCATGGCGTATTTCCTTTTGTTGATTAATGTTCTTGGCGAACAATCAACAGGATACGCCACCTAATTTATTTTTCCATACACCAGATTCGAGCATAACTCTTTGATTTATAGGATTTACAGAAAACCAAGGGCATCGTGTCCGATGTATGCATAAGAGCGTCTAAAAGCTGAATACTGAAAGAGGCCGAGGAACGTAGGCGCCGGGTAGCAATTGTTAACACACTCGCGTGTATTAACAAATCCTAGTGTTTGATCTGCCTATGGTTTACGATTAGCAGGCTCTGTACCATCACCCACTTGAGGTCTATGCGCACGTATTTGAGATTTATGTGTTCGCGTAAGTTGAACGGTACCGTCTGGAGAATCAGGTGTGTTCGCTATTTGCGCATCGACAACTACGCCCTTATCCTCTGCATCAACCACTTCAACATCGATTGGTGTAAACGTATGCTTATCCACAGCTACAACGTCAGGAGACGCATAACCCTCATCGGTTAATATTGGGCTTGGTGTTCTTAGATCAGATTGAACAGCCGCTATGATCAAGCCTCTCACAACATTCTCTCTTGGTTGCACCTCACCAGCTTCTTTGGTAACAACGCTTAGTGCGCCAATAACAGATCCCTCGGCTCGCACTTCAATAGCGCGATCATCACTCATGCGGTCGTCAAGGCCGTGTAACTGTTCACGTTGCACAAACATGTCAGCGTGCGCATCATAGTACTCTGGAGGCGTAAATGTCAGATCTACAGTGGCTGTTACCTCCTGCTCAATAATTGTAGGTATATCAAAATGGACATCAAAGAACTCTTCCTCCGGAGCATCAACAACAACGTGATTATCGGTGGTGAAGACACCAAAGAATTTTTTAATGCCGACCATCAATGTTCGAATGGCGTTCCATTCCCCATTTAATCTTGTCAAATCCTTAGCATTTACATCCAGGCTCGTCTTAACGTCTTTAATCTCCGCCGTGATCCTAGAAAATTCTGCAGCACGTTGCTCTTTCAGGACTCTTATTTGCGCTTCAAGAGATAGAACGTCCCTATCCACGCTTAATATTTTTTTATGGCTTGAATCAAACATGACTCGAGGAACACCATCTAACGGTTCAAATTTTGGTTCTCGAGCTTCGACAGGTCGATAATTACCGGCTAAAAGTGCCTCAAGTGCTTTTTGACCACCCATTTTAGCAACGGCATCTTCCACCATAACATCTATTTCTGATTCCGTTGTCGTCACTTTTTGATGAGCGAGTGCTTTTTTAATAGCAACCCTAACGTCAGCTTTAGAGATAGGGTGGGTGTGATAATCCATTAGCCTCAATGGTAGTGCAAAATCATTTTTATCAGATCCTTTCTCTGCAAGCGCATGAATACGTCCATAAAACGCTCTTCGCTCCGCACTTGCTGCCGCAGTTACGTCAAGCAGGCCCCTTATAACCATGTTGAGAATTGCTTTCTTTACGGCTTTCTTACTGTCGCCACTATTCAGTCCGGCCGTTAAGGAGTAACACAATCTATCCTTGAATCTTTTTTGCATGCACTCTTCATCAGCACCTACTTTAAGTGCAAAGTTCTTAACAGCACCCATTATTCTTTCTTGCAGCTGTAATTGACTTAGTCCAGGCTCCTTCCTGGCTAAGAAAATGACGCTTTTAAAATGTTGAGAAAAATCATCGAACGCTTTCGTTCTACTTTTATGTCCCTCAGGGAATTTATCATCAAGATATTCACAATAGACATCATAGAATAAGTTTTTAAATGCGTCGCCAAAATTATTTCCCATCAAGTTAACATCATGATTGGGTCTTTTCGCGATGATGGCCGGCTCTCTGCTAGCCGCAAATAACTCATCCATTGGTAAAATATTAACATCTCTATAGGGAACATTAGCAGAAAATCGCTGTTCTACAATCGTCAAAACCTTCGTCAATTCATCACGTAATTGTGCTTTTAACTCCCGAGACGTCAATGCTGTTTTTTCATTCTTTTTATATAATTTGTTTAAAACATGTGCGATCCCCATCTCAAGATCCTCGCACCATACTCCATCCAATTGAAACCCAAATTGATCAGTACCATGAGCCATACTTCTGGCAAAAAATTTCATGTACTTTAGGGCAAGCTCACCCACAGGTCCATTGGACCATTCCTTCGTATCGAGTGAAGATTGCATGGCTCTTGGGTAACCATCAACAATTGCCCGCGTTCCAGCCGCAATAATGGTTTTTCTCTGTTCTTTCAACGCATTAATTGTTTCTGCATAATGCTCCAGTCGTTGATGTAATTTTTCTCTAAGTTGCTGATGCTGTGCTTTAAGAGCAGTGCCTATCTTTATTTTCGCATCTCTTTTATCGTGAATTTGCTGACTAATTGTCCTAATAGCCTTTGGTTTTTCGTCTTTAGTGAAACGGTGATTTAGTTTTGAAGAAATAAACACATCCGCTTGAGCTTCACCTTCACCGATAGAGATAGTCATCCCGGAATCTTGATACTGCGTTCCATGCTTGTCTGTGTTTTTAACAATGACCGTTTTCTGAATTTGGACTTTGCATTGGGCGATACCTTTACCCGAAAACCCCCATTCAGGTACTTTAAAAACCGAATCCTGAGCAGTCACGTTTTGAGTATTAGAGTAGGTGATATCCAATGTGGGCTGAAGTTGCTTTGGAGTGAGTATGCCGGTAAAAGAGCGGGCTAATTCTGCAACCGTCTCACCAACCACCGGATTTCTATAAGCCGCAAAATTCAATTTTTTTACTAGCGGGCCTCGTAGAGTTGCAATTTCAGGCCCAACAATAGGCGTTAGAATTTTCGCTTTAGATGCCTCTTGTATTTCTGTAACTCTGATGTCATAGAGGCTCCAACCCGCTTGAGGTGACGCCTTAAATCGATTAGCCTCATCTTGATTGATTAAAATAACGGTTGGATCACCCGCTTCGCGAGCCACAAAATAATGAACTGGAGGTAGCGGCTCAATATTTCTATAGGTTGGACTACAACGAACAGGATCTCCATCTGTAAAAAAATGCGTTAAATGAGCGGTTTTACTCGCTAAAGGCAATGCAGCAATTTCTGCGGGCTCTGATAAATACGCGACGGACGCAGGTGCAACCGTTATATCATGTTTTAATAATCGAGCCTCAACAACCACTTCTTCATTATTGACTTCAGAAAATGAATGCGTTTGAGTTTGGCTCTGACTTTGACTTTGCGATTGACTCTGCGATTGGTTTTCAGTCACTGACTCTGCCTCTGCCAACGCATTTCCGCGTTCAGATGGAATCGTAAACCGATCTTTTAATTGAGCTTCACGTCTTAATATGATTCTCTTTTTCATCGCAAAATAGGGGTCTTCCTTCTCTAAATCTGCGGCAGGTACTCCCCTCCCTTTTCTTGGATCGAGTGCCAAATCTGTTCTGGCTTGATCAACGGCTTCATAAACTTGATCCATGCGCTCTTTAAATGACTTTTCCAATTTTGCAATAAAAGCTACTTTTTCAATCTCTCCATATCTGCCACCGTATTTGGCTTTCAAATCAGCGACACTGCCAGAAATAAACGGTGCGACCGCATTTAATTTGCTAATTAAAATACTAAATGCTTTGACTTGCTCATCACTCAGATCGCCTGAGCTCATGAGCTGGGTTATCTCTGCTTGTTGTTGCAAAATTGCATTTTTAACCACTGAATCCAACTCTGCCATCAAGACAGAAACACTGCTCAAATCACTTTTGAGTTCATTTTGTCTTAACCAAAATGCGATATCGTTTCCTGTTAGTCCCTTGGGTCTGTCGGCTTTATCAAGTTTCAGCTCAATGAAGATTTGTTCTTTAAGATTATCAGGTACCGCGACTGAGAAAGATTGTCCTGCTGTTTTATCGACAATTTTTCTCATTCGCATGATCGCTTGTTTATAATCATTATTGGTAACGGTAAAATTCAATGTTAATACAGCATGGGCGCCATCCATCTGTTTAATGTCCGCACCTCTCGAGTGGCTTTGATCGTAGAACGTGAAATAACTTCCCTGCTTATCAGAATCAGCCATCATCTCTGACGTTAAATCAACAATCCTTTCCTTGCCAGCCTCATCTAAGGTAAGAACTTTTTGTGTATTGGTTACGTCATCGTAGAAAATAACGCCTTTTAACCCTTTTAACCCTTTTAACCCTTTTAATGGTTCTTCTTTGCCCTTTAATTGTTTTGCAATTTCATAGGCAACACCTCGATTGGAGATCTTACATAACCCCCCGACATCAATTAGCGTTCTGGATTTATCAGAAAACGACGAGTTGACTAATTCTTCTATCAAATTAGCGGTGTAATCGCCCTGCCTAGTAAAACCATCCGTATCAAGTGATGTGGTAACTTGACAATTTTCTCTGCCCATAATACCTAATGTCATGTTCCCATCGGCAGCTGGGTCAAGCATGTTCTGTTTAAAATGAGAGGATGTATCACCTGCGGTTCCTGAGAAGCCAATGACCACGTCCTGCATCGTTCCCTGCTCGTATCGATTACTGTTTGCTTTACCCGTATCAAATTTTATTTGCTCTTGGATGATGGTGCGAGCGAGCATTTTTCTAAACGCTACGCCATCCTTATCCAGCGTCATGAAGTACTCATGCCGTTGTGCATTTCTAATAATGGGATCCTCAATTTCTGATAATTTTTTTATTTTCTCAAATATTTCTAGAAATTCAGGTTCTACCTTTTCACCGGTTGGATCCAAGAAAGGCTTCTCACCAACGCCTCGTCGAAACAACTCAACTAAAAATTCTAAGTGCGGATCTTCAGATACTTTGGTTTTAGTATCGAGATAATACAAAAAGGTTGTAATGGCTGTAACTTCTGGGTTATCAAATCTTGATCCCTGTGGCTTCGGCGTGAATGCCGCTTGATAGGGGATAGTAATTAACAAGGGTATCTTTGACTTCGCTTCCTTTCCTGTTCTAAGCGCATCATAATCATATTGCTTTGATCCATCTGGCGCATTTTTAAACCAAACGCCAAAGTCGGTACCTGCTTCTTTTTTATTAAAGACACTCAGCATAACCGGATCAGTGAGAACAGCCCTTATTAAGTAAATTTGTTTGCAATTAGCCTGGGTAACCCCTTTAGGCTCCTCTTCTTCCAACGATAAGATGTAGTGATAAATGCGCTTATCAGCATCATCTACAATGTTGAATTTTGCGAGCAATGCGACAGCCAAGACCTCACGCGATTGATCTTCTGCCCCTTTTATGGTTAGGGTAATCGCCTCTAAAGGATAAATCTCAGCAGAATCCAATGACTCTTTTTCACCTGACGTATAGTTTACGTCGGTTGTTGCACTATCTTGTGTAGCATCCAACTCATCAAAAATTGAGACCGTTGTAAAAGACCGAATTTGATTAAGCACTGCAATACATTCTATCAGCTCTTTTCGTTGCAGTGTTTCCTTAGGGTTAATTCTATTCAACATATCTAAGAAGATCTTAGCTTGACACTCCATCGAGTTACGAACGTTAGGTGCTTCCACCAGCACTTCACGATTGTCTCTTATCCGTTGATATAGCGCGAGCCGTTTCTGCAGGTCAGCTTTTGCATTTTGGAATGAATGTAAGCGAGGACTATCCTGTTTCATATCGGGCTGCGGATCGGCCTCAATTCGATAGCGTTGAAAATCATCTTTTACGGCACGTCCTCCCAACAAATGACTTAAGGAGGTGGATATCGCCGCTGTATTTGTTGGGAGGGCTGATTTTGGCACGATAAATCGCACCAGTTTGTCGCCGGTCTTATAGAGTGCAACCAATGGTAATAGCGTTGTTTTACCAAATCCCATTCGGGCTTGGGCTGAATCAATTTTGTCAGGATTAAGCGAATCATCAAGCAATAGGCCACGGAAGATGTTGACTTGACGCGAATTACATCGATGATTAAATTCAGACTCAAACAATAGAAATGCTCTTTGCATTTTTCTATCTTGCTCAACCGATTTAGCATCCGTTGCCGTTGTATCCAACGCAATGTCAGAATCAAGTAATCGGTCAAGTGAGTAGTTTCTTTTAATATGCAACATAGAAACTGCTTTTGAATCCTGCCCACTTTTAAATGTATCCTCTATATCATTTAGATGATCCAACTCCGTTTTGTAATACAACAACCGAGTCATCGCATTATTCAAAGCAATCTCAACCTGCTTAAGATCAGTTCCCTCAGGAAATCTAGAAAGAATCCTACTGTAATCATTTAAGAGATAAGCCCCATTGAGTTCAGAAATAGTAATTTTTGGCGATGAACCTGCTAAAATGGAGTCCAGTTTATCCTTAGCCTGTAAATGCTCAATATTGCATCTTTCTTGCGCTTCAGTAATTTTTTGAATTAATTCAACCCTGGCTCCATCTTTTATAGAATATGTTCCACCGCTAACCGCCGTTTGATATAAAAATGTCTCCAGTCTTTCAGAAACAGCTCGTATTTCGCTTTGCGCAAATCCAATCTCTGCGAGATAACCTGCAATTTTTGCAGAAGAATAAAACGCACTAGGATGCATCGCTAGCTGATATTGGCCCGTCTCTTCTGAACCGACAGCGCGAAGCCATCCATTTTGTTTCATTAAGTCAAATAACGCTGAAACATTTTTTTCGCTTAAGCCTCCGAGTCCTGGACGACTAGAAGTCAAACTAAATAATTTTTCGAGAGTCTTCTGATTAAATACGCCATAGTTTTCGTAATAATAACCTTCTTCTTGAGCTTGTACCGCCTCTTTAAATTCACTTAAATTTGTACTTAAACGTGCCTCTAGCTCAAGCTGCGACGAATCAACAAGCGCTTTGGGATCGCCATACAAAGTAACTTGAACTAATGAGCGTGCGCCCATTGATTCGATAGGCATATCCGTCGTTCTTGTATTGATACTGATAGGTTTTTTCTCACCCGTATCAATGAGCACTGCAGGTTTTACAAAGAAATGGTCTAATAGCGTATCTTCAAATGCTATCCTATCTTTCTCTTCAAGTTTGGATTGTATAGAAGCCCACAGTCTGGATATCTTATCTGCATCTGTAAACTCAGATTGTATAGAGCGCCACAGCTCAGCAAACTGCTCGAGTTGAAATTTTCCGGGATGTTCTTTATTCCCCCTTAAAATACCATCGATTTCGGTAAGAAACGCAGTGACTAAGGTATGGTAAGCATCACTATTCCAGCTATCTAGCTGACCGTGAGCACATGCTGCTCGTTCTAACATATGATGTTGAAGTTCTGTACCAATCAACATCGCTCGGGCAGCTCTATCCTCCATTGACAAAGGTTGTCTCTTCGCTAAAAGCGCTTCCTTAATAGTTTGTAATTGATCAAGCTCACTTGATTTTAAAGGTAATGTAGGTACATTAGCGCCCAATAATTTCGTTAAAACTGACATTTTACCAGCGACAGAACCCATCTGAAGAATACTTTGAAAGTCCTTCGCCTCTAATGTGCCATCGGTATCGCTATAGGTTCGTAGATAACTGGCTGCGGCATAAGATAGGTTAAGCTGATGCTTTACTTCTAAATAAGCCGTTTTCCTTGCCTCATATTGTGTTGCAAGTGTATCCCTGTCTTTACCGCCGTCCTTATATTCCACATAGGATCGCTGCATGGCCACTTTAAGCTCGGCAAGCGAGGCTTCCAACCGCTCAATCTGTGGTGACTTAGCAACAAAAACAAAATATTCTGGATGAGTAATTTCCTTAATCTTACTCTCATTCTTCTTAATTTCTTTCGCTATTTTCTCTCTAGCTTGTTCACTGAGTATACCTGTTCCTTCGAGTCGTTT
>CAMBDN010000112.1 GCA_945865355.1 Legionella genomosp. 1 | reverse complement strand
AAAATCATGACTGTCATCAAGAAACAATGCCGTGCTAGGAAAGAAGCAGGTGGGAATTGAAAATTGTTGCATAGCGCCTCCAAAGCCGGGAAGCGCGCAAATTTCGAGCGCACTCCCTGCACTCTAATGAACAAAACTTGTAGTCTCTTCGTTTTAAAACCACAAATATACTTAATTCATAAAATAACATGGTTTTGTACTTTATTCAAACAAGTGGAAACGATAGAATGAATTTTGTATACACCCCTTCCTCTGCCTCACAAGTAATATCACCTCCAAACCGATGCATGACCAATTTGCAAAAGGATAAACCAATTCCTGTACCCATAAACGTGGTCGTATAAAAGTGATCAAACAACCGCGACAATTGAAGTGCGGTCATCCCTTTCGCTGAGTCTTTCACATAGAGAAAGTTGCATGTTTCTCCACGCTCTGCCCAAATAGTAATTTCCCCTCGCTGCGCTGTGGCAATAACATAAAGTGCATTTTTCAATAAATTAAACAGCACATGCTGCATTAATAGTTTTGAACCGTTGAATTGAAAATCACCTTGCCAATTGACCAATGCACGCGTTGACGCGGATTGAAATGGATACCTGGCAATAGCCTCGTTTAAACACTCCGCCATTGAACAAGGCTCTAACACACAATTTTGCAGCGTATTTTCACGCCCCGCCTTAATAAGCAACATATCGATAATGGTATTTGCATAATCGATTTCACTAATAATACGCTCGCTTACCCCCTCAAGTTGATGTATTCGATTTTCACGAATTGGAGCAGATAATATCCCCTGCTCTTTAGCTAAATTATAAGCGGAAAATAACATTGGCGTGTATGTGGCTAAAGCTTGGGCACCACTTTTAATCCCTAGCAAAGGGGTACGCAACTCATGCGCTATCATACCGGCTGCAGCAGCCATTCCTGCCATACGCTGTTGCTGCAACATCGCCGTTTTATAATTCACCGTAGACCCGGCAATTACAACAAATAAAGCGACCAGGGTCATTTCTATATGTTCGTCACCAAAATAAAAATGCTGCGTGGTCAAACAAAAACAGAGAAATGCGAGGCCCCAGCCCACAACCAACAAAATGGATAAACTCAACAAATCAACAAGTAACACCAACAGAAAGACACTGCATAGCAAGGTCATAGCAGAAATGACGCTGGCTTGATTCATCAAAAAAGAATAGGCGTAAAAAAATGATAGGGAGTAGAGTAACGTCAAAAACCAATACCAAGGCATATAGCGCTTACTCCAAGCGGGCCAATGTGGTGTTAGCATCAAACCAAAACCAAGAAGACTACCCAGCAAACGCAACCATAGATTTTCATAGGGTTGAGGAAACCATTCAGACCAGATCCAGTGAAAAAATGGAAATCCAAAAAAAGCTAGTGCTCCAACCACCACAACTTGGTGTGCAGAACTTGATAAGCTACGCTGCATAGAATGGTCAAGGTAATGCACTATTTTTTTTATTGCTTTCATCTCGTTCATTTCCAATGGGAGCACTAAATAATGCTATCATGATACGTCCTAAACCTGCATTAGTGCTTCATGTCAAAAATACTATTACGCATCGCCACACGAAAAAGCCCCCTTGCATTATGGCAAGCTAACCATGTTCGAGAAAGGCTTATACAACACTGGCCATCATTGCGAATTGAATTAATTCCAATGGTGACATCTGGCGATAAATTTCTGCAAAATAAATTGTCTACTTTGGGTGGCAAAGGTTTATTTGTTAAAGAATTAGAGGAAGCCTTGCTCGACCATCGCGCTGACTTAGCCGTACACTCCATGAAAGATGTTCCTGCAGCATTTCCTGAAGGATTAGGCTTGGCTGCGATTTGTCGACGCGACAACCCTTTAGATGCGCTGCTCAGCTTGAAATATGCCAATCTTGATCATTTACCAACGGGCGCCATCATTGGGACGACAAGTTTGCGTCGCCAATCTCAGTTACTTGCTATTCGTCCTGATTTGCAGATCAAAACATTACGAGGGAATATTCAAACACGTATCGCTAAACTTGAAGCAGGAGAATATGATGCCATCGTACTCGCTGCAGCAGGGCTTGAACGTATGTCAATGCAAGAGAGCATCCGAGAAATTCTTAGCACAGAAATTATGTTACCGGCTTGTGGTCAAGGAGCGTTGGGAATTGAATGCCGAATAAATGATGAGCAAATTAAAAAATACATCGCACCACTTAGCGATCCTACCACAGCCATTTGTGTCAATGCTGAACGACAAGTAAATGCGCTATTGGGTGGTAATTGTCATGTTCCCCTGGCGGTTTATTGCACTCCAACGAAGGATTCTCAACTCCTCATCCAAGCTAAAGTGGCAAGCTTGGATGGAAAAATTGTCATCAGTAATAGTCAGCAGGGACGTCAACAAGACGCTACAGCTATTGCCAATCAGTGCGCGCAAGCCTTATTAGCAAGTGGCGCTGATGCGTTACTGAATAGCACCCCATCATGAAGCTAAATGGTTTACGTGTTCTCAACACGCGCCCACTGGATCAAGGTGTCTCCTTAAATCAGGCGATTGAAGATGCCGGTGGAATACCCATCGTGTTGCCCGCATTAACGATCGAACCAAGCGCTGATGCTTGGTTAAAGAAGCTGCCGCCTTTGGCTCAGGTCGAACACGCTATCTTTATCAGTACCAACGCAATAAATTATTTTTTTTCAAAATTAAAACAACTCAGATTAATTTGGCCTGCAACCATAGAAACCACAGCCATTGGTCAATCCAGTGCCAATGCATTAGAGAAATGGAAAATATCCGTTGATCATGTCCCCGCCATGGCAGACAGTGAACACCTCTTACAATTTGATTTTCTTCAACAAATAAAGAATCAAACGATCTTACTGGTCAAGGGTGAGGGCGGTAAAATAGACATCACAAATACATTATTAACCCGCGGAGCAAATTTAATTTCTATAGACGTTTATCGACGCATTTTACCCAACATTAGCCCACAACGAATTTATTCCCTGTGGCATGATGACGTCGTCGATATTATACTGTTTACTAGTCAGCAATCGATACAAAATATTTTTACCTTATTTGGGGAAAATGGACGCTCCTGGCTTTGCAAAACACCGTGCGTGGTGATCAGTGAGCGCCTAGCCGAAGCAGCAAGCTTACTAGGCATGCAGACAATTTTTGTCAGCCGCTATGACACGATATTAAATACGCTCGAGGGAATATTGAGCGGCCAAACAAGAGGATTTATTCATGACAATCAGCAATGACGCCAAGACCGCACCGCCATCACCAAAATCGCAACCTAATCTACAAAATGACCCGATAAAAGCGAAAAATCCCGCACAAAAAACCAACACGCAACACAAATTATTCCCCGTTATGGCTCTTTCTATTGCATTTATTGCCATGGGTTGCGCCTTCTATGCCGTAAGTATAAACATAAAATTACGCGAGGTGACTGCTCAGCAGGGAAAAGATTTACTCAACCAAATGAACACACTTAAACAATTACAAAATGACACCGTAACTCAACTTGCCTCAACCTCGAAAGAGCTCAACGAATCACAAGACAAATTACAGAATAAGTTCAACACCATAGATAAAAATTTACAATCAGCGTTGCAACAACGCTTATATCAATCAAATGATTGGCTGTTGCTCAAAGCTCGTTATTACCTTGAGTTGGCACAAATTAACGCCCACTGGAGTGATAATTTGCAAACAACTGCGGCCCTGTTACAACAAGCTGATGCAATATTAGCAAACGTTCACGATCAACAATTGTTCAATATCAGGCAGGTAATCGCTAAAGAAACTGCCGAGTTACAAGCCATACCAAGACTTGATATAACTGGCTTACTTAGCCAATTGGATGCAGCGCTTGATACAATCGCTACCTTACCACTCAAACTGGCAGTAACCCTGACAGACAAAAAAAATATACCAAAAGAAGAGAGTGATAAAACATCTTCAACCTGGCAGAGAAGCCTAAAGAACAGCGTTAGTCTGCTTGAATCACTCGTTGTCATTCGTCGCCACAACGAAGATATTGTGCCCTTGCCCTCACCCGCCTATGAATCCATGCTACGCGAGGGGATCCGCTTGAATTTGCAAGAAGCACAGTGGGCCATATTGCAAAATAATGACCCGGTCTATCAATTTTCATTAACGCAAGCCATCCAAAATATCAAACACTCCTTTGCACCAGATGACCCAGGAACCACTGCTCTGCTCAAGCAATTAATAACATTGCAGAAAACGCATCTAATCCTTCGAAAACCGATTCTAGAACAATCACTACCCTTGCTTAACAAGCTAATTGAATCAAAGGACACAGAAACAAGCGATAAGCAACCTACCGATGCGGGAGTGAACCCATAATGACTCGTGCTCTATTCATTTTCTTGCTCTTACTAGCGTCAGTATGGCTAGGCGTACAATTGCAACATGACCCAGGTTATCTTTTGGTTACGGTTAACCACTGGACCGTTGAAACGACACTCTGGGTTGCTGTGATTGGATTGTTTTTAATTTTTGTCATCTTGCACACGTTTTTATTATTATTAAATTCAATCATTCGTTTTCCTGCCACGTGGAATAGTTGGTCTGCTAAACGGCGCATCCACAACGCACAAGCTAAAACAAGACAAGGTTTGATCGAATTTAGCGAGGGGCATTGGCTACAAGCTAAAAATCATTTAATCAAGGCATTGCCAGACACAGATACCCCGCTTCTAAACTACCTAACAGCAGCCCGTGCAGCCCAAGAAATGGGTGACAATAAATTAAGAGATGATTACTTGCGTGAAGCACAGCAATCAATGCCCGAGGCTAAAATAGCCGTAGAATTAACACAAGCACAGCTACAGCTAGCTAACCAACAATGGGAGCAAGCATTAGCAACGTTAAGGCATCTACAGGATTTAGCACCACATCACCCTTACGTTTTAAAGTTATTAATGCATCTTTATGAAGAAGTTAAAGATTGGCCGCAATTAATTAACCTTTTACCCGAATTAAAACGCTATAAGGTAGTATCTGAAAATGACTACCAACGTTTACAACAGCACGCATACTTGCAAGCTTTAATGGACCTGATAAAACAGGATCAAACACAAATGCTAACTGGGTTTATTCAAAAATTACCTAAAAATTTAACCCATGATGGTGGATTAATGTCCCTATATAGCAGCCATTTACTAAGTAAGCGACGCGATGCAGAAGCGGAAGCCTTATTACGGCGCTGCCTTCGCAAAAAATTTAATGAACAACTCATCGATATCTATGGTCAAATTGATAGCGACGATGCCCAATTAAATTTTGCCGAATCATTGCTCAAAGAACAAACCCACTCCGCTGCTTTGTTTCTATGTCTAGGTCGACTTTGTAAAAATAAAAATTTATGGGGTAAAGCCAAAATCTATTTTGAACAGAGTATCGAGTTTGGAGCCACACCTACCGCTTATATGGAGCTAGGAAGACTGCTCGAACAATTAAGCGACCAGGCAGGAGCCTGTGTTACTTATCGCCAAGGTCTATTATTAGCCACTCAACACAAGGCATGAAAAAATAAAAATAGGTGAATATCAGATGTGAATAGGGTGGACGAGGCCTTAGAGTACTAGCTAATTTTTTTAAAATTAATAATAAAATGTAATCTGAATAGAACTAAGCCTGCATCTCACCTTCCGCACCAAATAAAATAAAATGATTTATTAACAAGTGGAAGGCTAATTTATAACCATTTTCATTAACTATGATTAGATTTTCGGTGGTTTGAAACCCAAAGGGTTGGGTTTTATTACGATACAGAGCTCCCATAATATGGACAACATGCATCTGATTATGTAATCTCACGCAGCATATGATTGTTCTTCAAGGACAGAGGTTGATGATACTAAAGGAAGAAAATGTCAGTAGTCAAGTGCTTGATCACTTAGGATTAGTTACATCTGTTATAAAAGACATTGGGCTGATTGAAAAAATAGATCAACGCATTCCCGTATCGAAAGAAAAAGGAGCGAGACTAACTATTGGGCAACGCATAGCTGCGATGCTTTTGAATGGACTTGGCTTTATGGACGATCGACTGTACATGTTTCCAAAGTTTTTGGAAAACAAACCGGTAAGTCGATTGTTTGATAGCAATGTTAGTGCTGCGGATTTTAATGATGACTCACTGGGTCGTGGTTTAGATGCGGTGTTTGATTTTGGTGTGACGCCGCTTTTTTCAGAGTTAGCTTTTGATATTGGTATTCACCAAAAGCTATTGGGTCGTAGTGCTCATTTTGATACAACATCCTTGTTGTTATATGGTGCATATCAGGATGATGAGTCAGCGTTATTCGATGAGACTGCCGAAGAAACATCGACCGCTGTTGGCTCGTCATCGTCCGGGCAAGCAATTGAGGTGACCTATGGGTATTCAAAAGCAAATCGACCTGACCTAAAACAGGTGGTGCTTAATCTTGCGACTACAGGCGCTGCCAATTTTCCAATTTGGATGGAGGCTTGCAGTGGGAATGCATCAGATAAAGTGGTCTTGCAAGCAGCAGCTTCGAGAATGCAGGCCTTTTGTAAGGAGCTGGAGGAAAGTCCGTCTTTTTTATACGTAGGGGACAGTGCGATGTATGAACGCTGTGTTAATGAGGCTGGAGAAATAAAGTGGTTGTCTCATGTACCTGAGCGGTTGAAGGAGGCTAAAAAGTGGCTGCTTATTCCGGATCAGTCCTATGAATGGATAGAACTGGAAGATGGGTATCGTATCACGGGACTCTCTGATGCCTCTTATGGCGACGTTGCTCAGCGCTGGATACTGATTCACTCAGAACATGCTGCATCACGTGAGTTAAAGACATTGGAAAAACGTATCCAGAAAGAGAAAGAAACGTATACCAAGATAGTTTGGCATTTAGGCAACCAGGAGTTCACATGCGATCATGATGCATTATTAGCGGCAGAAAAAGCGGTTAAGGCATTGAAATATCACCAGGTCACGTGGGTTACTTTGCCCATAGAGAAACATGTGAAACGTGGTCGCCCAAAAGCTGACGACCTGCCTCAGGTCGTTGGGTACCGAATTCAAGGAACGCTAACAGAAGATAGTGAGAGAATTGATTTGGCTAAGCGTTGTAAAGGCCGTTTTATTTTGGCATCAAATGAGTTGGATAAAACCATTTTACCGGATGAGGCATTTTTATCTGAATACAAAGAGCAAATCAAGACAGAGCAAGGGTTTCGATTCATCAAAAATGACGCATTTGAAGTGGATTCTATTTTTTTACATAAGCCATCAAGAATTGAAGCACTCATGATGGTAATGACTTTGTGTTTGATGATTTACAGCATCGCGCAACATAAGCTAAGACAAGCCTTGGAGCAGGCAAATGAAACGATTCCAGACCAACTATCAAGAGAGACCAAAAAGCCTACAATGGCTTGGGTTTTTCGTTTGTTTCATGGCGTTCACGTGTGGACTATACATCAGGGAGAAAAAACGCAAACATTAGTGGTTAATCTAACAGCATTAATGAAACGTATCATTGGTTACTTTGGCCCATCAGCGGAAAAAATTTATGCCTTATCGGGGTGAGCTATCAAATAAAATAAGGCTCTGTTATTTTGTGAAGAATTGAGGTAGAGATGATTAAAAAGCCAGGAAGAAATGATATTTGCCATTGTGGTAGTGGTCTAAAATATAAGCGTTGTTGTTTGAAAAACGGGATATTGCCTACAGATGAGATGCCATCGACTATCAGCTTAGCCTCGCAACAAGAAAGTCAAAAACGATTAGTTAAGCGAGCTCAAAAAAACATGGGTGATGGCTATACCTTATTAAAAGGGAGCCTTCCAACCAAAATGTCTGCTATTATTCTTGATCTGGCTGATTTTCTTTTAAAAGCTGCTTCAACAAAACAACAAGAGCATTCAGCCATTTCGATAGCGTGCCTAGCATGGAATATGTCTATCTTAGATTCTATTCGTGGACAAGAGAGCTTGGATGATTTTTTCAAGAATAAGGATGACCCTGATTTTAAAGCAGATGTTGAAGATATTATTGCAACAATGATTGCAAAGAAGCGCCATTACTATCCTGATATTAATCGAATAATACTTGACTTTGAGCTATTACAGAATAAAAAAAA
>CAMBDN010000111.1 GCA_945865355.1 Legionella genomosp. 1 | reverse complement strand
CTGTTGTCACAGGACACCTGATACGGTCTAATTTTATGACATAAGTGCAAAAAATTAACGAATCAAAAAATAGACTACGGCATATCCTGAAAAAAATAGAAAGATGGAAAAATCAAAATTTTATCCGTTACAAACTAGCAACGAGGTGACCAAATTATTTATTGAAAACAGTAGCGTAAAGGTAACATTACTAAGTGTCGCTGACGATAATCTAGAGCTTTTCAAGGGAGCCGTCAGTCGTGCTGGATATGATCGTGATGCACTGAAAGAATTTCAAATAATAGCTGCTTTTTTTGCCTCACAAAAAATTCTTGATTATCTCGATAAAGAACATGGTTTTTCCATCGATAGTGGCGTGTTAAACATGGTTGTGTTGTCTGGTACATTCACCGGTGAAGCTTTACGTGGTTTTACCCTCAAATGTGCGCCTACTTTTGATTCAATCAGATATGCTATTAAATCACTAAATGTTGCTTTGGTTGGCGAATTATTTGCTGTTTATGGGCTTAAGCCAACATCAGACCATCTGGTTGCCGCTGCGGCTACAGGAAAAAGTGAGATGTTTGATTTTTTGCTCTCAACAGGGGTAAGGCCTCATGGTCAGTTTGTATTGAAAGCAGCCGTCGGTGCGAATAGTTCCGCGATTATTGATAAATTGGTCAATGAATTTGGCTACGAACGATCGGATCATACGGCGTCGGTAGCTTTAGGTTAAATTGTTAGGTGGTGTGCAGTATCCCGTATGCAGGAAAACGTAATACGGGAGCGTTATGTTAGAGCCGAATGGCGCTCAATTAAGGATTTTTTCGTTTATCTCCGGAGCCGTTCATGCTGAGGAGGAGCGCCAGCGACGTCTCGAAGCATTGGTATATTGGTTACCTGACTTAGAGACGTCGCTGTCGCTTCTCCTCAGCCTTAACGGCTCCGGGGGGAAAATAAAAGCCTTAACTTAGTTCCATTCAAATCAGCGTCGGTTACTCTTGTCGCTTCATTGCATCGAAGAACTCAGCATTGGTTTTGTGGTTTTTCATACGCTCAAGCAAAAATTCAATCGCATCGCATTCATCCATGGATTGCAATATTTTGCGTAGTATCCATGTGCGATGGAGCTCTTCGGGGCTTAATAGCAAGTCTTCACGACGAGTACCAGAGCGATTGATGTTAATGGCAGGGAACACTCGACGCTCGGCAATACTGCGGGTTAAGTGGATTTCCATGTTACCGGTTCCCTTAAACTCTTCGTAAATGACTTCGTCCATTTTGGAGCCAGTGTCAACCAAGGCTGTCGCAATAATAGTCAGACTGCCACCTTCTTCAATATTACGTGCGGCGCCATACAAACGTTTGGGGCGTTGCAATGCATTGGCATCGACACCACCGGTTAGCACTTTTCCTGATGAGGGTATAACGGTGTTATAAGCACGTGCTAAACGTGTTATAGAGTCGAGTAAGATCACCACATCACGCTTATGTTCAACCAGGCGTTTGGCTTTTTCAATGACCATTTCGGCAACTTGGACGTGTCGGTTAGCGGGCTCATCAAAGGTACTAGCAACCACTTCGCCTTTAACCGAGCGCTGCATTTCAGTCACTTCTTCTGGCCGTTCATCAATGAGAAGCACAATGAGATAGCAATCGGGATAATTTTTTTCAATCGAGTGAGCTAGATTTTGCAGCATTAATGTCTTACCGGCCTTCGGTGGAGAGACAATAAGCCCACGTTGTCCGCGACCAAACGGAGCGCACAAATCTACAACGCGTGCCGTTAAATCTTCGGTGCTACCATTGCCTTGCTCCATGACCAAGCGTCGAGAGGCGAACAACGGGGTTAAATTTTCAAACAGAATTTTTCGTTTTGCATTGTCTGGTGAATCGTAGTTAATTTGGTCGACTTTCAATAATGCAAAATAGCGTTCACTGTCTTTAGGCGGGCGTATTTTTCCGGAAATAGTATCACCAGTACGTAAACCAAACCGTCTAATTTGGCTGGGTGAAACGTAAATGTCGTCAGGTCCTGCTAAATAAGAGCCGTCTGATGATCGTAAAAATCCGAAGCCGTCTGCCAAAATTTCAACAACACCATCACCATGTATATCTTCACCTTTAAGCGCATGGGCCTTGAGGATGGCGAAGATAATGTCTTGTTTACGCATACGGGAGATGTTTTCAACACCCATTTCTTGGGCGATATTGACGAGATCGGCAATGGGTAATTGCTTAAGTTCACTAAAATTCATACTTCTCACTTGATGTGTTGGTTAAATGAAATGGGTATCCAGGGTAGTTTTCACGGGAAGGTCAGCTCAGCAAGCTGCTGATGCACGTACTTTTCGCAATTATTGATGCTTAAGCAAAAATGTACCACAATCAGATCTACCAGCCTACCACAGATGTTTTAAAAAAGCCATCTTGTTTTTATAATAATTTTTCTGGGGAGAGGGGGCTATTCTAGATCTTGTTCTGTTTAAATCCCGTACGTCCCCTCTCCCCTTCGGGAAGAGAGGACGGAAGAGGGAGAAGATCCCTCTTGGCTTTAGTAATCTTTGTCAACAGAGCCTAGGTATGACTATCAACAAACGCACTCAATTGTGGTTTAGACAGTAAGCCCATTTTAATCGCTTCTACTTGCCCGTTTTTAAATAGAATAAGTGTCGGAATACTCATTACGCCATATTTAGAAGGCGTTTGTGGGTGTTCGTCAATATTGATTTTGGCAAAGGTGACTTTTTCACTGTAGTTCGCCGCAACGTCTTCTAAAATCGGCGTTAGAGCACGGCAAGGTCCACACCATTCAGCCCAAAAATCAACTAGAACCGGCTTGGTTGAATTCAAAACGTCTTGCTCGAAGCTCAAATCAGTTACTGTCTTAATGTGTTCACTCATAAATGACCTCTATTAATAAAATGCTTACTTATTATTATATACTCGTTGAGCACTACTTTGCGATAGAACTTATATTTTTGGCGCTCTACGGCGCTTAAAAATCACCTGCAGTTGCTTGCAATACACTTAATGCAGCAATCGCTGCGGTCTCTGTGCGTAAAATCCGTGGTCCTAAACTTAAAGGATAAAATTGCTGGGTGGTTGCGAGCGCCACTTCATCGTCACTCAATCCCCCTTCGGGGCCAATCAAAAGGGCTATATCACCGGTGGTGAATGAATAGTCACGCCATGATTTAGTTGTGCTTGGGTGTAATACGAGTTTGGTTATTGCAGTGCATTGTTGCAAATAGGTATCCAGGGTACAGATCGGGTGAATCATGGGCAATTGATTACGACCGGACTGCTCGCATGCAGCAATCGCAATATTTTGCCATTGCGCATGTTTCTTTGCTTGGCGCTCCGCATCTAAGCGCACCACACAATGTGCAGTTAATAATGGTGTGATACTAGCTACACCTAATTCCACGGCCTTTTGAATCACTATCTCCATACGTTCGCCTTTTGAAATGGCTTGGGCGAGATGAAGTGCGCAGGGCGATTCACGATTAATTTCGGCGATATGATTGATATGAACCACCACTTTCTTTTTATGTATGGCGGTAATCGTTGCTGAGAATTCACGGTTATCGCCACAAAATAGCGTTAACAATTCCCCCGGCTGCATACGCAGTACCACAGCAACGTGTTGACTGGCAGCTGTTGATAATTCAACGTTGTGCCCTATTGCATACGGTCCTGGTTGATAAATTCGTATTGTTCTCACGACGCACTCTCAATAATTTTTCCAAGTATACACTGTCGTCTTAGAGAAAAAACCCATCTACCCACGACCATGATCGTTAGCCTGTATGTAGCGAAGAAAAATACAGGATCATTACGTAAGGGCCAATGCACCACCAATTTCATAGGGACTACATCACCCCCTTGTGATACCATGCGTGCAATTTTTAGCACCATTAAGAGAGAGCATAACAATGAGTACTGAACGCATAGAAACCGATAGCATGGGAGAAATCGCCGTTGCTGCTGATAAATATTGGGGCGCGCAAACAGAGCGTTCGTTACACCATTTTAATATTGGTAGTGATATTATGCCGCGCGAAGTAACCCATGCTTTTGGTATATTAAAAAAAGCGGCCGCATTGACCAATCTTGACTTAGGCAAACTAGACCAAGATAAAGCGAAACTCATTGTCCAGGCGGCAGAGGAAGTGAGTAGTGGCAAGCTGGATGAGCATTTTCCCTTACACGTATGGCAAACGGGCAGCGGGACTCAGTCGAACATGAATGCGAATGAAGTGATTTCCAACCGGGCTATTGCTATTGCCGGTGGCATTCTCGGCAGCAAATCCCCCATTCATCCCAATGATCATGTCAATATGTCGCAATCCTCGAATGATACCTTTCCTACCGCGATGCATATTGCCGCAGCCATTGCATTTCAGCGGGTCTTGATTCCTGCGGTACGCGTTTTGCGGGATGGCTTAGCGGTTAAAATGCAGGCATTTAAAGGCATTGTTAAAATTGGACGTACCCATTTGCAAGATGCAGTGCCGCTAACGCTGGGTCAAGAATTCTCAGGCTATGTTGCACAATTAGATGCCTGTCTCATCAGGATGGAACATGTTTTACCTGAATTATATGAGTTGGCATTAGGTGGTACCGCGGTAGGCACTGGTTTGAATACACATCCACAATTTGCCAAGCGCGCTGCTGCACAAATCGCGTCGATTACTGAGTTACCGTTTGTTTCTGCGCCTAATAAATTTGCAGCGCTTGCAAGTCACGAGCCTTTAGTCATGGCGCACAGCACATTAAAAGCACTCGCCTGTGCCTTAATGAAAATCGCGAATGACTTGCGGTGGTTAGGTTCTGGACCACGATGCGGGATAGGCGAATTGATTTTGCCTGAAAATGAACCCGGTTCATCGATCATGCCTGGCAAAGTAAACCCAACTCAGGCCGAAGCCATGACCATGGTCTGCGTTCAAGTAATGGGTAATGACACTACGGTGGCCATGGCGGCAAGCCAAGGTAATTTTGAATTGAATGTTTTTAAACCGGTTATTATTTTTAACGTACTCCATTCCGTTAATCTATTGGCAGATACCTGCACCTCATTTCAAGCATTTTGTACCGAAGGACTTCAAGCGAATCAGCCGGTCATTGATTATTATTTACAAAATTCACTGATGCTGGTTACCGCACTTAACCAACATATTGGCTATGATAAAGCGGCGAAGATTGCTAAAACCGCACACCTTGAGAACACTTCATTGCAAGAGGCCGCGGTGAAACTAGGGTTTTTAACCGCAGAACAATTTGCTGAATATGTGAAGCCTGAAGAAATGATTGGACCTGAATAATGATGCGCCGTACTAATCACGCAACTCTTTCAAACAATCGGCCATAATAGCGGCATTATTGGTAAATAATAGAGGTATGCCGCGATTTAGTTCGCGGTATAAACTGAATTTTGAATCGACAAAACCTACGCCAACCAGTTGTTTGGCGGTCTGCATCTGCTTTATTTGCCGATGACCAAGCATTAAATAGTGGCCAAGAATCCCACCATAACCTTGTTGCAGACTCAACTTGCAAAATTTATTGACGTTATTAAAGGTCGGCACCAATAGTAATGATTCTCTAGGAAACAAGGCAAGCGTTGGGAACACCGCGTCATTTAGGCAAAGCAAATGATAGTCCACACAAGGGGCTAAACGCTGCAATATGTTTGCCAATTCGTTGCTATTGTTAAAGGGGGCTTTAAGCTCAATAAATAAATGCATCCGCTTGCTATAGCGCTCTACGACCTCTGTTAAACTTGGCAATGCTGGGGCCAATGTTCTGAGTGTTTCGAAGCTCAGTTGATTAATTGCAACATCATGCCCCCATAATCGTTTTAATGTCGGATCATGAATGACCACCAAAACATGAGATGCTGTTGCATGCAAGTCAAACTCAATGCCCTGACAGCCTAAATTTAATGCGCGATAAAATGCAGCAAGCGTATTTTCTTTGATTGACAAGGCATCATCATGAGCGCCGCGGTGCGCAATAAGGGAGGCATTGTTAGTTTCCTTTTTAAGGGGACGTTGCCTAGGTAAATAAGCAATACAACGATCAACCCATTTTTCGATGCGGTGGATGATATTCATTTTAGGTTTGCGCCAAAAAATAATTGACAGGAGATAAGAACTTAAGTACTTTAGCGTCGATTGCCGAGGTGGTGGAATTGGTAGACACGCTAGCTTCAGGTGCTAGTGGGGGTAACCCCGTGGAGGTTCGAGTCCTCTTCTCGGTACCATTAATGATCGCAGATATCCTTAATGTTTGTATGTTAGTTTGCCGCTTGTTCTTTTTCTTTTTTCAGTTCGTAAAAACTTTTTAATTCAAGATCGACGTAATTTTCAAGTAATTTTTTAATTTCATGTTCGGCACCAACATGCGTAACGTATTCAGTATGAAGCTTTTTAGGCATAAAGGATTTTGGTGTATTGAGCAGATAAGTAGCTGATCCATCGGCTTTATAAGCGTTTTTTTCAAAATCAACGGGGAAAATTTTGTATGAAATTTTAAACCCTTTATATATGTATTCAATCACAGTAATACTCCTATTTGATTAAAACATTATAAACCTGAAAACAACGGTTGCAACTGCTTTTTTCAAGAGGCCTACTGTACTAAATTATCTTCAAATGGACCGCTTATTCTTTCTGCTTTATAAAGCCCAGTGCTTCACCAAAATGAATTTTATTGCCGGCTTGCGGGCCTTGCTGCCATTGTACGCGCTGGCTATCAGCGAACAGTAAAATAACGGTAGACCCTAACTTGAAGTAGCCTAGCTCATCCGCTTGTTGGAGTCGAATAGGCGCTTTGGCGCCTTCTGGAAGAGCGATGTGGCGGGGCTTCCGGCTGCGGGCTAAATCACCATGCCAGCGGGTACCAATTGCCCCTACAATCGTTGCACCGACCAATACCATGGCCATCAAGCCTACTTTGGTGTCAAAAAACACCACCAGTCGCTCATTGCCAGCAAAGAGATTGGGAATAACGCGCGCAGTTGCTGGTTGTACTGAAAACAATTTGCCGGGTAGATAAATCATTTCCTTCAATGTCGCTTCAATAGGCATGTGTACACGGTGGTAATCTTTGGGTGATAAGTAAAGCGTTGCAAAAAGGCCGCGGTTAAACGGGGAGCTTAATTCTTTTTCAGAGCCCAGTAACTCGTCGACTGAATAATATTTGCCTTTGGCTTGTAACAACGTGCCCTCATTGATACTCCCTATCTCACTGACATATCCATCAACAGGAGAAACAATGTCGCAATTAGCGATGGGGCGACTTTCAGGCTTCAATTGGCGAATAAAAAACGAGTTGAAATCGATATAATTTTTTGGGTTTTCTTCGAGAGCTTCATTCAATTTGACATCATATTTTCGAATAAAATAACGGATTAAATAATTTTTTATTGCTGGGTTTTGAATACAGGCAAGGAAGCCTGCAAGACGCGTTAAAGCATGTTTTGGTAATAAATAGTGCCAGAAAGCTTTCAAATAATCAGCGAGCATAATCTTCATTCCTAATTGATTAACGCATCCTAATTGCACACGGCGATAGTAAAAAAAGGGGCATTAGAAAAATCAGCAATTGTAGCATGGTCGTGGTTCCTGCAAAACCGATTTTGTTTTTACAAAGCGCTTCTCGATCAAAATATTTAATTATTGTCTATAATTAACCCAACACAATGATCCACGTTGTTTAAATTCATATTGGAGAATGATTATGCAAGGTAAAGACGCTAAAGGGAATAAAGATACTCCAACCTATGGAGCAGAGCCCGATGGTTTGACTGTTGTTGCTGCTGCTGCTGACACCCCTGCTGTCTCCACCGAACCAGGGTGGTTATTGGTTCTGGACCCATTGGCTTGATGGCTGCAGCCTCAGCATTACAACATTGTCCACCAGGCGAGAAAATAGCGATTGTAGCGGACCGAATAGAAGAGCTGGGTGTTAGGCAACAGGTACTATGGGTCCAAAAAGATGTATTTGACTTTATGGAAGGGTTGGCCGGTTACGATGTCATGTACAGATATATCACGGATCTCACGATTACACCTCGTTGCTAGTTTCTAATTTTCTTTAAAGTCAGTGCTGATAAGGGTTGTCTGCTGTATCATGTGCCAGGTGCAAAGTTTATAAAAATTGGGGAGCCACCTAGATGAAGCCGCGTTACAACTGGATTCCGACTGAATTATCGG
>CAMBDN010000110.1 GCA_945865355.1 Legionella genomosp. 1 | reverse complement strand
ACTCCTTTGCAATACACTAATGATTTGATTATCCATTATCAAGCGCTTAGTGATCTCCCAGGTTTTGTATTATTAGAAAGTAGTGATAGGCAACGAGGACGTTACGATATTGTAACCGCGCTACCTTATGATACATTTAAAGTATGGCGTCATTCCGCTGATCTTCATGGTGCTTTGCAACAACTCCAACGTAGGTTACCTGCCGCATCAGCTGAAGGGGATTTGCCCTTCCAGGGCGGGGCAATTGGGTATATTGCCTATGATTTTGGCGAAGCATTAGCGGGCATTGAATCGGTACCTCATCCGTGCAATGACATGCCGCTGATTGATGTCAGCTTTTATGATTGGGCCATTGTTACCGATCATCAAACAAAGACAGTGCGTTTAGTCGTCGCCAACACCCAGGTAAATACCGTAGCTATTTCTGCGGAGATACGTGATCGCTGGTATAGTCCGGTGATAAGATATCAACCGTTTGTATTGAAAAAAGCATTTACCCCTCTTGTTAGCCAAGAAAAATATCAGCAAGCCTTTGCGGCGATCCATCATGATTTGATGTCAGGGCGCTCCTATCAAGTTAATTATACACAGCCGTTTCTTGGTCAATACACGGGTGATACATGGGAAATGTATAAACGGGTTAGACAACGAAATCCAGTACCTTATTCTGCATTCTTACGTTGCATCGATGGGGATCTCCTCAGTTTTTCACCTGAGCGATTTTTATGCATGGATCTTGGTGTAGTGCAAACTTCACCGATTAAAGGCACGGCAAAGCGTTCAGCAAACCCCGTTCTAGATCAAGAATTAAGAGCTTCGCTGTTGAACAGCGCTAAAAATCGGGCCGAAAATATAATGATTGTTGATTTGCTACGTAATGATCTAGGAAAGCTCGCACTTCCTGGTAGCGTTAAGGTCAACTCGTTATGTGAAGTACAGAGTTTTAATGAAGTACATCATCTTGTTAGTCATATCGAAGCCCAATATGCAGATGATGTAACTCCAATACAAGTGCTTGCCGCCGCTTTTCCTGGCGGCTCAATCACTGGCGCACCCAAACGAGAGGCAATGCATATTATCAACGAACATGAGCCATTCGCACGCGGGGTATACTGCGGTAGTATTGTCTATTTCTCGGCTCATGGGCGTTTTGATAGTAACATTGCTATCCGTACCGTAACGGCTAAGGAAGACACGTTGTATTTATCGGCAGGAGGAGGCATTGTTGTTGACTCAAACTGGGAAGACGAATATCGTGAATGCTTTAGCAAACTTGCGGCGATTGTGAATGAGTTTAAACCCTCCTGAAGCATTAAAAGAGTCTGCTGTTATCGTGCTGCTTGAAGAAACATCTGACTCATTGATTCTCACCCAGCGTAGCCCTAACTTACGCGATCATCCGGGAGAAGTTTGTTTTCCCGGGGGACGTTGGAATGAAGGTGACGCAACCCTTTGGATGACTGCATTACGAGAATTACAAGAAGAGTTAGGGATAGATTCTGCTAGGGTTCGGTTGGTGAAAGAATTACAACGTGACCAAACGCACAACGGTACCATCATCCATCCATGGCTTGCGTCTATTGCAACGTTAGAGCCTTATACTGCAAATATAGATGAAGTTGCCTCTGTTTTTAAACTTCCCCTGATTGAGGTGCGTGCTCCTGCAAACTATAAAGATATCGTTGTGGAGCGCTATGGGTGGGTAGTCAATACCTGCCAGTTCATCGCAAGCAATTATTTCGTTTGGGGTGCGACAGCTAGAATCATGCGGCAGTTGTCCGTTAATTGAATAAGGTAGCTCGAGTTACACGGCATTTCTCCCAGGCTACCTGTTTAGATTACTTCAGTGCTCTTCTTAAGATTTTTCCGACATTTGTTTTAGGTAATTCATCATAAAATTCAATTATTTTAGGAACTTTATATCCTGTTAAATGTTCTCTACTATGAGCAATGACTGCATCTGCGGTCAACGCTGGGTCGCGTTTAACAATGCAAGCTTTAACGCGCTCACCATGACTATCCTCATCTACGCCAATAACACCGACTTCAAGTACGCCAGGTAACATGCTGATGACCTGTTCAACTTCGTTGGGGTAGACATTAAAGCCTGAAACGATGATCATGTCTTTTTTTCGATCAACGAGATAGATATAGCCTTGCTCATCTATCGTTGCAATATCTCCCGTACGTAGAAAACCATCTGACCAAAAGACCTGGGCTGTTTCTTCGGGTCGCTGCCAGTAACCAGGTGTCACTTGAGGCCCCTTGACACATAGCTCGCCGCGTTCACCCAGCGGGAGCTCATTACCCTTGTCATCACGAACTGACACATCGGTTGAAGATAATGGCAAACCAATACTGCCGTTATATTCGTCAAGATACATCGGGTTTATGCATACAGCAGGGCTTGTCTCGGTTAGACCATAGGCTTCTAGTACGCGCGATTTGGTATTTTCCTTCCATTTTATGGCAATCGTCTTTTGTAGAGCCATCCCACCAGAAAGTGCAAGCTTTAATTTCGAAAAATCAATTTCACTAAATTTGGGGTGGTTAAGCAATGCGTTAAATAAGGTATTCACACCGGTAATTGCAGTGAATTTTGTATTTTTTATTTGATCAATAAATGCAGGTAGATCTCGAGGATTGGTGATCAAGATATTTTTTGAACCGAAACTGAAAAATGTTAAGCAGTTCGCGGTCAACGAGAAAATATGATAAAGAGGAAGTGCTGTAACAATAATATCGTTACCTTCCAAGGACAGAGGGGAAATCCAAGCAGATGCCTGCATTACATTGGCTACCATATTTCCATGCGTGAGAATCGCTCCCTTGGCAATCCCCGTGGTTCCACCGGTATATTGGAGAAGCGCTGTATCATGAAGATTTATTTCGGTCGTTTGTAAGTGACCGTGTGCTCCCAGTTTCAGCGCTTGATTGAGGCTCAATGCTTGTGGAATATAAAAACTGGGTACCATTTTTTTGACGTATTTAACAACTGCGTTAACAATAATTCGCTTCGCTGTTGGGAAAAGATCGCCAATTTCTGTGATCACAACATGCTTTAATAAAGGTAGTTTTGGCAACGCTTTTTCAATTGTTTTAGCAAAATTTGCGAGAACAACAATGACTTCGGCACCGGAGTCGCTGATTTGGTGCACGACTTCGTCAACGGTATAGAGAGGGTTGGTGTTAACAACAACATATCCTGCACGCAGGATAGCAAAAAGTACAATCGGGTATTGCAACAAATTGGGCATCATAATGGCCACTCGTGCCCCTTTTTTCAGCTGCAACTGTTGTAAGTAGGTAGCGAAGTGCGCGCTGAGTTGATCTACCTCGTTATAACTAATTTCACTGTCCATATTGACGTAGGCGATGTTGTTTTTATGTTTACTACATGTTTCGTCAAATAATTGGACGAGAGAAGCATACCGACTGGTGTCGATTTCATAAGGAACACCTTCTTGATAATGCTTCAACCACAATTTATCCACGTTGTTAACCTTCTGTTATTTACCCCTGCATGCTAGTATAAACAAAAATCCCAGCGATGGATATCGCACGTATGACTGATAATATATTGAAATCACAAGCATTTAAATTGAAAGGGCGTTCTTATACCTTTACAGTCATGCATCTTATAAGTGCTGATTTTGAGCTATTTGAGCAACAGTTAACTGAAATAGTAAGCCAAGCTCCACGTCTTTTCGACAGAGCCCCAGTTATTCTTGACTGTTCGGAAATTGATGGTGATCGTTTTGATTTGCAATTGTTTTGTCATCACATGCGTGAACAAAGCTTAATTCCTATAGCAATTCAAGGCGGAACAGCTTTATTGGATACTTTGGCGCAATGCCAAGGGCTCGCTATCATGCATGTTTCTACCCAGCAAAATAAATCGCGAAAAAGTAAGAGCCAAGATAATTTAGAGGTTACAACAGAGACCATTAAATCCAAATTATTGACCGCACCAATACGTTCTGGTCAGCAAGTCGTAAGCAAAGGTGGGGATTTAGTGATTACTGCCGCTGTTAGTCATGGAGCTGAGTTGTTGGCAGATGGCAATATCCATGTATACGGTGCTTTACGCGGACGAGCATTAGCAGGAATTGCTGGCGATAAGCAAGCACGGATTTTTTGCCAATCCCTTGACGCTGAATTAGTGTCGATAGCTGGTTATTATCGGCTGAGTGATACCATTGAACCCATAGCAGGGCCTTGCCAAATTTATCTTCATGATGAGCAAATTCAAATAGAAGCATTATGATTGACGCAGTTTTTATATCTGATCTTCATTTACACCCGCAAGAAGTTGTCATCACCGAACGTTTTAAGAACTTTATTCAATGGGCTAGTAAAAACACGAAACGAGTCTACATTTTAGGTGATTTTTTTCATGTGTGGCCAGGTGATGATGCTTTGGACAATTGGAGCGAGTCTATCGCCGCTCAATTATCATCTTTAGTATCACAAGGCATTGAGCTCTATTTTATGCCAGGTAATCGCGATTTTTTGCTGGGAGAGCGTTTTCTTAAGCTTGCTTCAATGACGCGCTTAAATGAACCCACCATAATTACCCTTGGGATTACAAAAGTTCTGTTGGTTCATGGTGACCGTTATTGCATAAGGGATAAGGGGCATAGATGGCTCCGGCGAATTACGCGTAACTCCATTTTCCCACGCTTATTTCTGCGGCTGTCATATGAATTTCGTACCAAAATTGTCAACAGTGTTAGACAACATAGTCAAACCAATCGAAGCAAATCGGCCTCTTACATGGCTGTTGTTGAATCAGTGATGATCAAACACATGCAAAAATTTGATGTGAATGTGTTAATCCACGGCCATACACATCAGCCGGGTCTTACAGTGCATGAGCATTGTGGATTAAAATATAATCAATATGTCTTAAGCGATTGGGATGACAATCCATTGCTTATGTGCTATGATAACCCAAGTGGTTTTTATTTTGTTCGATTTTTCGGAGCTTAGAATGAGTACCAATAAAGATGATCCTAAAATTAAAGATGCGCTAATTGCCGCCGAAAAAGCAAGGTTAGAAAATGAGCGTAATTTAGCTATCCAGCAATACAAGGAGGCCGCAGCGTATGTTAGAGCGGCGGCACAAGAAACAGGCGATAAAAAATTTATTGATGCATGTGAAGCTTTAATAAAGAAGGGAGAGACCATTATCGAAGAAGGTCAGCGAGGGTATGACACCTGGGTGGCCGCAATGAGCGCTATAGTAGCGATAGCTCGATTAGTTGCCGACATGAATCCCGGTGGACATGCCGTTGGCGCAATGATGAAAAAAGTGTTTGAAACCGTCGGGTTTAGAACACCCAAGCATTACCTTGATGACAAAATTGCTGAAGGCAGTGTCGATAAAGTTGCTGCAGTTCCCCCTGTGCCTGCAATGAAGTATTTTCCTGAGCTTACTGCCGATGGTAAACTAATTGTGCCTTCCCTGACTAAGAACCTACGCCGCGACGATGGTCATGCGCTAACTGCAGGTCTTGACGAGAAATCGAAAGCAAGTATGGAGCGAACAATTGAAAAAAGTATGAAAGATGCAATTGAAGCTTGGCTAGATACTAAAGGGTATAAACCAGATGCAGCGGGTAAATTTATTTCTACAGATGGTAGAAATACACCATTGGACAAAGCGACATTCGATAATTTCCGCGATAGGGCGATGGATCAATTTGTAAGTAAACGCTTTAAACTGGAAATGAAGCAATCTCCACAAGAAAAGGATGATTTAGAACCAGCGGCTCCTCCAGTTGGCGGCCCCAGGTAAGCTCCATACCCTAGCCCGCATGGCGACATGCGGGCTATTTACTCCATGCCAACATTGATTAATGCTGAGATATTTTCTAACGCAACATTAAATTACCCACCAACATCTGGCTTTCATATATCTGAATAATCTATACTTTTATAAATTAATGGATGATAAATCATATTAGGCTGATTATGAACGAAGTAACAACAGATAACGACTTATCCATGTGGTTTTCAACCTACGGTTTGCTGACAGCTCAACGCATCCTTGAAGGGTTTAAAATCTATTTAGATAATGAGGAACTGATAGCTGCCTTTAAGAATCCAGGCAGTGTATATTATTTATTGCTACGTGTGCCTTTAAAAAATGTCTTCAATGGTATCATTTTGCAACAAGCTCATGATTACCAAATTTATGCACAGAAGTTATTTATTGATTACCTGTTGTCAGGTGAAGGAAACAAAGATGCTGAATCACCTGGAGCCAATACTCGTGAAGATTTAGAAGCTTTACGTAATAAACTCATGGAAATAGGCGCAAATTTTAATAAAGATGAAGAAATTCACCAACGCCTTATTTTTGACAGTCAAGCTAGCTTAATTAAATTATCAGATGAATTGAAAAAATTATTGCAGGTGGGGTCGAATAAAACGGCTCAGCTATTAGCGAGCCATCAGATTATTAAAGACGAAAAATTGATTGCTCGCGCAATCCGCACAGCGGTCATTTATTATGAAAAAGTAGAGAATGAATCAATTTTTTGGGAAGCGATATCAAAGGTGTTGGATACTGAATTAACGGGTGAAATACGCCCAAAATTACTTGAAGTGATAAGAAGCCTTGACGAACGAAAAAATGATTTAGATGAGCTCCTTTCTCACTACTTAGAAAAAATAAGTGACATGTTCGTTAATTTACGCGGCTATCGCAGCCAATTTTACAATTTAATTCTTCGTGCTAATGAGCTTATCCAATTGCTCCCTGATTACCGAGTAGATAAAGAGAAAGATGATGAAAACCGCGCTTCATTGCATTTTGATTCGCATATTGGCGGTGATTAGAATCATTTTTGGTGAATTTATATTAGCCAGCTTGAGCTGTGATCATGTATAATGTGCCATTTTAACAGGAGTCTAAACAATGGCCATTGAATTAACCTTATCAATTATTAAACCGGACGCAGTAGCAAAATCTGTAATTGGACAAATCTATACTCGTTTTGAACAAGCCGGCTTAAATGTCGTTGCTGCTAGAATGGCGCAATTAACGAGAGCACAGGCTGAAGGTTTCTATGCGGTTCACAAAGCACGACCATTCTTTAATGATCTCGTTTCTTTTATGATTTCTGGACCGGTTATGATTCAAGTGCTAGAGGGTTCGAATGCTGTCATGAAGCACCGTGACATTATGGGTGCCACCAACCCTAAAGAGGCAGCGCCAGGAACTATTCGTGCTGACTTCGCTGATAGCATTGACGCAAATGCTGTTCATGGATCAGATAGTGCTGAAAACGCAGCTGTAGAAATCGCCTATTTCTTCGAGCCACATGAATTGTGTAAGCGATCATAAGGTTTTTTGGAAAAGCTGATGAATCAGAAACTTAATCTACTCGATTTTAATTATCAACAAATGCGCCAATTGATGAGTGATTGTGGCGAAAAACCCTTTCGTGCGCAGCAATTGATGCAATGGATTCATCAGCATGGTTTCCAAGATTTTTCGCAAATGACCAATTTGGGTAAACAGTTACGTGAACGTATGATCCAAATGGCAGAAATTCGGCTTCCAGAAATTGTAACCTGCCAAAAATCGAATGATGGCACGCATAAATGGCTGTTGAAACTTGAGTGCGGAAATTGTATTGAAACGGTATTTATTCCCGAAGCCAAACGGGGGACGCTGTGCGTTTCATCACAGGTAGGATGTGCGTTAAACTGTACTTTTTGTTCTACTGCTAAGCAAGGCTTTAATCGTAATTTATCCACTGCGGAAATCATCGGACAAGTCTGGCTTGCTGTACGGGAGTTATCACAGCAGCAGGGAGCTCATGACAAACGCGTGACCAACGTGGTGATGATGGGTATGGGTGAACCATTACTCAATTTTGATAATGTTGTCTCTGCCATGGATATCATGATGGATGATTTTTCTTATGGCTTATCCAAACGGCGCGTAACATTGAGTACGTCTGGGGTGATCCCTGAAATGGAGCGGCTGCGGGAGATTAGTCCTGTATCACTCGCCGTTTCATTGCATGCACCTACTGATGAATTACGTAACGTATTAGTTCCCATTAATAAAAAATATCCTCTGGCTCAATTAATGGATATTTGTGCTAAGTATTTTAAAAATGAGCCTAAACGGGTTGTTACCTTTGAATATGTGATGCTCAAAGGCGTAAACGATCAGCCTGAGCATGCCGATCAGTTAATTAAACTCTTACGAAACGTACCATCAAAAGTCAATTT
>CAMBDN010000109.1 GCA_945865355.1 Legionella genomosp. 1 | reverse complement strand
TTCAATAGCAATGGCAATAAAAAGACATTAAACCTTAAACCCAAAAATAAAGAAGACAATGATTTATGCGCAATTATGTGGGGAATTGAAGCTCTAAATGGAGTACAAAGCTTTGATTCCGGAGCAACACGTGTTCGTTTAACTTCTGGGGTGGCGCCTAAAATTGTTGATGCTTTAATCAGCGGTGGTGCTGTCGAGCGAGAGCACACCCATGCAACGGGTACAAAGATATCAGCTAAGGGCCTTGGTAAAGATATTGCCAATGAAGAATTGCGGGCTTATAAACCAAGAGGTGTGGGCTCATTATTAGTTATTCCAACATCTCGTTGTAATAAAAAAAGTAGTGAAGAGGAAAAAGACTACGACTTACTTTTAAAACGTGAAGACTATGGTTACAAAGATAACAAAATCCATAGTTTCGTCCATTCAAAAGTTGGCTTTATTAACTATCTAACAAACTCTAGGAATCAATTCAAGCAAGGTATGGCTCTTATTAGTAAAAAATCACCCCTTGCACTCAATGCAGAGAAAGATTGTGGCGGTCCAGGACCGAAAACTCATAGGAAAGAACATTTAAGTGAGTTGAAAGACCAATCTGCTACATTAGTGAGTCTTCTTGAAGCGGGGAAAAAGAAAAATCTTTTTCCCGACTTTAAGATTACTTGGGCTTTCCGCATGAAATGGCCTCCATTTGAAAAAAAAATCATCGCTACGGCTGTTGGCGCTCGTAAAGGATTGGGTGAGTTTTTATCTCAGTTAAGTGTCGCAGCAACTCTAAATGAAGAATTTCAAAAAGCCAATGAGGATAAACTGGAGGAAGTGAAAGGCCTATTAGAGCAAGCCACAAAAAAAGGAGAAACAATTAGTCATGATTTCAAAAAATGTCGTGAAGGTAATGAAGTACTCGTATATTGTGATAACAATATAGCCGTTTTAATTGATAAAATAGCCAAATGCACAGAGAATAGCCCTGTTGATAGAAAGGCGCTTATTGCTTCAAATGTAACTAGTGAGACTAATCCAGATACAAAAGAGTACACAACCGCTGTTAAGAATAATTTACGGGAATTGCGAGCTTCCGGGAATGATAATTCGAGTACACCTGAAAATGGAGAACACCAGCCAAGTCGATCGCCTTAAGATGACGAGGGCGAGTTTCTCTCAACAGGCTGTTCTTCCTCTTGCTCAACTACATCCTTTTGAACTTCCGGAGAGATATCTTTTACCTTATTTAAACCTAAAATATTCTTAAAGAAATCAACTATTTTCTGACCTAAACCGCGAGAATCCAAATCATGTTTTAAGCCTTCATGCACAATTTCCATACGATTACTTTCCACAACTAGATAAGGATCGCTGCTGTTTTTAGAAAAATCGATTGCAATAGTTGCTTCTGCCTTAATTACGGAATAGTTCAAATGCCGTGAACACTCACCCAGTTTTTTGTAGTTATTTTTTAAAGCAGCCATCGACCAACAAGTTGGTCGATGATACCTATTTTTTTGAGCGCGACGATGAAGAGGTGCTGTTTTATATCCCTGTCACAAAGTCATTTATTAGAGCTCTTGAACCATGCCAAATTGCCGTAACAAAGACTGGGCTCATACTTGCCAGAGAAATTGAATATGAGTATAGTTGCCTCCCTCTAAGAAGGAACAATCTCGTGAATGAAATTACCAAATTGATGATTGGCAATGCAAGCACTGCACTAGAGCATGCTTACTCGCCTTATTCTAAGTACACCGTAGGTGCTTGCCTATGCACTGAGGACAATACTTTGTTTACTGGTGTCAACGTTGAAAACGGCTCTTATGGGCTCACCATTTGCGCTGAAACCTCGGCGATTTGCCAAATGGTTGCAGCCGGAAAGAAAAAGATTAAGAGCATGGTTGTTCTGGCAGGCGATAATGCGCTTTGTCCACCATGTGGGGCCTGCCGACAGCGAATTTATGAATTTTCCACAGCAGAAACTCAGATTTATTTGTGTGACCAACAATCCATTATAAAAAAAATAACCATTAATGAACTTTTACCCATGGCATTTAGCTTCGGACAAAAAAAATGACTAATACGAACCCAACACTGGCACATTTAGCCGCCGCGAAAATAAAAGAACGATTACCCTCATTCAAACCAAGAATTGGCATTGTTCTTGGCTCAGGACTGGGTAGCTTTGCAGATGAGCTGGATGATGCTGTATCAATTAGCTACGACCAGCTTCCTGGATTTCCGAAAATTACTGTACATGGTCACGGCGGTAATATCGTTTTAGGCCACCATTCAGGTGTAGGTGTTGTATGTCTTCAGGGCAGAGCTCATACCTACGAAGGCGCAAATCACGACACCGTAAAAACATACGTGCGCACCTTAAAATTGTTGGGCTGTGATTATTTTCTAGCAACAAATGCTTCAGGCTCATTACGTGAAGACGTGGGTCCAGGATCATTGATGTTGATAACCGATCACATCAATTTGCAACCAGGCAACCCTCTGGTTGGCCCAAATGATGACGAATTTGGCCCACGTTTTTTACCATTGGACAATGCATACGACCTCGGAATGCGTGAGCAGTTATTACTGATCGCGCATCAAAAAAATATTTCTCTCAACCAAGGTGTATATTTATCGGTGCTAGGACCTAACTATGAAACAGCGGCTGAAATTAGAGCATTTCGTATTTTGGGCGCGGACGCCGTTGGTATGTCAACGGTTCCCGAAGTATTGGTTGCTAACCATTGTGGGATGAGAGTAGCGGTAATTGCCACCATTACGAACTATGCCACAGGCCTTGCTCATACCAGCCATTGTCATGAGGCAGTTGTATCGGTAGCCACACAGGCAGCTGAAAAACTAAATCGACTCGTCAAACAGTTTGTTACTGAATTAAAATGATTAGCTTCGACAACAAGCTGTCTGTTTTATTGCAAGAAATAAATCGTTTAAATCGAGTTAGCAGTCAAACGTCGTGGAGGGATATTATTCCTTTAATTGACTTAACAATGCTAGACAGTCATGCAACACCCCAAGCAATTTATGATCTGTCAATCAAGGGCATGCAGAACGACGTTGCAGCCATTTGTGTTTTTCCAGAACATCTAGATGACATTGATCCAAATATCAATTTAAAGCGGGCGACTGTTATCAACTTCCCTACAGGCAGTCAGCCCCAGCATCAATTATTGGAAAGTATTGAACATACCGTAGCTGCTAAGAAAGTTGACGAAATTGATTATGTTTTTCCGTATCAGGATTATCTTGCTGGTAAGCAACATGAAGCACTTGAAAATTGCCATGACCTATTTCTACTCTGCAAACAACATGAGCTTACCTTTAAAGTTATTATTGAGACAGGAGCCCTACCCTCAAACCAGCTTATTTATGAGCTAAGTCTTGAGATCATTAACAGCGGCTGTGATTTTCTCAAGACATCTACAGGAAAAATTGCAATGGGTGCAACTGTGCCGGCTGCATTTTCAATGTTAAGCGCCATCATTGATAGCCAATCCGTTTGTGGTCTTAAAGTATCGGGAGGTATAAAAACGCCTGAGCAAGCATTGAGTTATATGCGACTAGCGCAACACATGTTGAATCGCCCATTGAATAACGCTTGGTTTCGTATCGGTGCAAGCAGCCTGCTCGATGATCTGATCATAGCTCAGCGAAATCTGTCGAAATCCTAGTGCACAGCAGCAGACTATCCCCCTATCCCACAATCAATGCAGCCCACATCAAAAATCCATACCAAATGTTTGAAGAAAATGCTGCAAAATAGGCATTGGTTTTTCTTTGGTACATCAGCCGTTGCTGTTGAATTAATAAGAGGACCGCTAGCGACCAGAATACATAAAATAATCCTGAGTAATGAAGGTTCAAGGCTAGATAAAGCCATACTGCATGAAAAAAAACTTGTAGACCTAGGATAATAACGCAGTCATATTGTGCAAATAAAACAGCTGTTGATTTTACCCCGATACGTAAATCATCCTCTCGATCAACCATGGCATACATGGTGTCGTAGGAAACAATCCATGCAAAATTCAATGCAAATAACAAAAAAGCAGAGGTATTAAGCATCATACCAGAGGCAACATAAGCCATAGGGATACCCATAGAAAATGCTAGTCCTAATATGAGTTGGGGGGCTTGAAAAAATCGCTTACAAAAGGGATATAAAATCGTTATGAACAGCGCTATCAGTGCATAGTAAAAGCATAAAATGGGTAATTGCATCACTATTAAAAGGGAAAGCAATAACAGCACCATCAACAGCGATAATGCCTCTACCAAACTAATCTCGCCTGTTGTTAATGGGCGCAAAGACGTTCGCTTGACGTGCTTATCAATATGACGATCAGCCATATCATTGACGATACAACCAGCTGCCCTCATAAATACGGTTCCAAGTAAAAAATAGCTCATTAAAATGAAGGTAGGAGCGCCATTATTAGCAATCCATAATGCCCAAACCGTAGGAAACCATAATAATAAAATGCCCACCGGTTTATGAAAACGCATCAAGCGAAAGTAAGCACTCAACCTATGAGCGTTCAATTCGAATACCTTTCCAGCGCCGGTAATAATGTTTCGAGTAGATAAAAAGGAAATTTACCTTGAAGAACAAATGCAGACGCACGCACCCATAAAACCGTTGCATTACCATGCATTGCCTGCGATAACCAGGAGTACTCAATCGATTGTTTACAGATGGGATAATGCATCAGATAAGCACGCTTTATTCGTGATTCATTAAAAATCAACTCACCCATCGATTCATTTTGCAATCGGTCAAAGAATGAAGGCTCAGCCCTATATGTTTCTTTTGGGAGTATTGTACGAGCATACCAACAAGCCTCTTTCCCAGCCCACATTAAAATTTCACGATGAAATACAGGCTCAGTCTTAATATGCAGCACCTGCTTATCCCACCAATTAGGTGCTTCCCACTGCTGCCCTAATACTTCTAACCGAGCATCCCCGGCTTTTTGATGCAAGCGTTCTGTTAATGAATCTTCATAAGTTATCCACGGTAATAGTGTTGAGGATAGTTCGCATTTTACAGGGAGAAGTTTATCTGGATTTATTTGAATTAACATGAAGTTTATTCGTTAATCTTGAAAAAAGAAGTAATTTTACCGTAATTATAATCGTGTTTATATAGTCTCTTTAAGTCGTCCCAAACGATTAATCACTAGTTTTACCTCACCTTTAGTATTTGAGATTAAGAAATACCCATTTACTGCACTGGAGGTGATATCTGGCGAAAATAATAAATACTCAGTTGACTGAAAACCTCGCCACTGCATCCTTATCCCCGCGGGGTTCCAACGCCATTCATGTACGAGCTTTGAATTTGGCGTATAACGATGGTGGTTGCCATTATCAACAAAAAGTAACATACCCTCTGACCAATCGATTGCCCCAGGTAAATGCGTCAAAACAAGAACATCGCCGGTGCTTAACGCTTCTGTTCTCGCAAAATTAATGGCTGTCTTTACGGTATGAACCATCGTCTGCAACTGATTTTTTTTGTACAACAACGGTGCAAAGGAGACACTGAAACAAAGGATGATCGTCAGTATGGAAAGTCCAACTAAAAGCTCAATTAAAGAAAAGCCATTCTTCCTAATAACATCAGTAAAAGTACATTTTCTATGAATAGAGCTCAGTGTAAACATACAAAGACGTCAATGAAGGTAGCCCGAATGCAGCACAGCGTCATCCGGGCTACGTGGTTAATATAATTAAACGCCAACCAACATTTGCTTAACCAGCACCAAGTCTAAGTAAGCATTTTTTTTATCAACAGGATTGTGTAACAAAGATACGGGGTGATAACTAACTAAAACCGGTATACCATGGTAATCATTTATTTTGCCACGCATATTATTAAGTGTTACCGTTGCATTCAGAAGAAATTGCCCAGCAAGATGACCCACTGCTAAAATTAAGTCAGGAGCTACAAGTGCTATCTGCTTCGACAGGAAGCTACTACAGTGCGTAATCTCCTCAACGTGTGGATCTCGATTATCCGGCAGACGGCATTTTAGAAGATTGGCAATATAAACGTCTTCACTTGATAAACCAACACTACTTAGCATCTTATTTAACAATCCACCTGCTTTGCCTACAAACGGCAGGCCTTGTTCATCGTCATCAATCCCAGGTGCTTCACCTATGATCATCAATTTAGCATCGGGATTACCACGCGAAAAAACAGTTTGATTACGTGTCTTATGAAGAGGACAACGGATACAGCTAGATACATCCGCAGCGAGCTGCCTCAAATCTTTTTTATGTGTTTTATTCCCGCGCAGAACCCACGGTTCAATTCCCAATTGTTGTAAATAATAATGACGCAAATCATGTGGCATGAGTTAAAACTTCATAAAATAATGGTCAATTCACTGGAAATTATATACTTATTGAAATAAGTAGCATAGGTTTATATCAGGGAAATACGCGCGAAAGAAAAAACCACATTTAACTTGATGATCAAATTTTTAAATTTAACACGCCGAGTCTTTTCTGTAATAAGGAGTTATGTTAGATTCGCGCGCTCGTTTGCTGTTGAGAATAGGGATGTTGCTTAAAGCAACCACTGGATTTTGCTCAGAGCTTTATCAAATCAATTAACAACGCCATAAAAATGGAAGCCCCTGGTAAGGCTTTATCCCATATCCTGATGTCTTTTGTTAATCTTAATTTGCATTTTTAATGCTTGATTTGACCTAAATCGTGTCACTCATCTTTTTTAAGGGCTATAGCATGAAATTTAATTCTGAAGAAGCACGAATGGCGCACCCTTATGCTCGGTTGATACCGCGATCGGATTGGGAAACTCTTTTTAGCCGGGAACTTCCCGATCATATTCTTCCCTTGATGCAGGCAAGCGATGATGGGATACGCACTCAAATAGAAGATTGCTCGCTGAAACTTACTACACCGTCCAAGAAAGACTGTTCCTGGTTGGCTATCGCATGCAGTCACCCACTATTAATTGCGGAAACCTTGGTGAGCCTCGGGGGGCTATTAGGCATGAGTGAAAAGCGCTTGTTCCAAATGACGGCTCTACATGGTCGTCTTGATGTCTTACATTATTTAGAAAAAAAGTTAGCACCGGACAGGCTCCAGGAGATAATAGGGTCTGGTGATTTCATGGCCTTTCTCTCTGCTGCCAAAAACGGACATCTTGCTGTCTTACATTATTTAGAAGAAAAGGTAGCGCCGATCAGGCTCCAAGAAATAATAGGGTATTATGATTTCTGGGCCTTTCGCGAGGCTGCCGTAAACGGACATCTTGATGTCTTACATTATTTAGAAGCAAAGGTAGCGCCGATCAGGCTCCAAGAGATGATAGGATCTAATAATTTCGGTGCTTTTCTCTCTGCTGCTCAAAACGGACATCTTAATGTCTTACATTATTTAGAATCAAAGGTAGCGCCGGACGGGCTCCAGGCGATGATAAGGTCTGATGATTTCTGGGCTTTTCGCGATGCTGCCAAAAACGGACATCTTGCTGTCTTACTTTATTTAGAAGTAAAGCTAACGCCGGACGGGCTCCAAGAGATGATAGGATCTAATACTTTCGGTGCGTTTCTCTCTGCTGCACAAAACGGACATCTTGATGTCTTACATTATTTAGAAACAAAGGTGGCGCCGGACAGGCTCCAAGAGATGATAGGGTCTGATGATTTCGGGATCTTTCTCTCTGCTGCACAAAACGGACATCTTGATGTCTTACATTATTTAGAATCAAAGGTAGCGCCGGACAGGTTCCAAGAGATGATAGGGGCTTATGGTTTCGATGCCTTTTGCCATGCTGCCAGAAACGGACATCTGGATGTCTTACATTATTTAGAAGAAAAGGTAACGCCGGACAGGCTCCAAGAGATGATAGGATCTAGTAATTTCCAAGCATTTCACTTTGCTGCCGAAAGCGGACATCTTGCTGTCTTACATTATTTAGAAGAAAAGGTAGCGCCAGGACAGCTCCAAGAGATGATAGGGTCTAATAATTTCTGGGCCTTTCACTCTGCTGCCGAAAACGGACATCTTGCTGTCCTTCAGCATGTTCTACGCAACCCCGCCACCTTCGCTTACGCTGAGCAACACGAACAAGAATATGACGAGCACGTCCGCCTCATTCTCTCCGAAAAAATAGCATCTCTTCGCACGCAAAAAGCAACACTAGAATCAGCGCACCCGAATGCGGTTTTTAATGTCCAAGATCCAACAGAAGCTCAACAATTGTTTTACATGGCAAGACATTTGATTCGTTTGAAC
>CAMBDN010000108.1 GCA_945865355.1 Legionella genomosp. 1 | reverse complement strand
CGAGGTGTCGATGTAAATTCAGGGTGAAATTGGCAAGCAAGAAACCAAGGGTGATCCGGCAATTCGACCATTTCAACCAAGCTACCATCCGCTGATCGCCCCGAAATCACCAAGCCATGCTGCACTAATGAGTCCACAAAACGATTATTTACTTCATAGCGGTGTCGGTGACGCTCTATAATTTGAGGTTTTTCATAGACGCTTATCGCAAGGGATTCAGGTTCTAAATTACACGGCTGCGCACCAAGACGCATGGTACCACCTAAATCACTATGTTCATCGCGTAGATTAATGCTACCGTCTTCAGCCATCCACTCGCTGATTAAACCAATCACTGGAAATGGCGTATTCTTTTCAAACTCGGTGGAATTTGCACCGGACATACCGCCAACATTACGCGCAAATTCAATGACTGCTGTTTGTAAACCTAAACATATGCCTAGAAATGGCACTTTTTCTTGTCGTGCGTATTGTATGGATCGAATTTTTCCTTCTATCCCTCGTTCACCAAATCCACCCGGTATAAGGATGGCATCGGCACTTTCTAACAATGAAACACCATGCGTCTCAATTAATTCCGCATCAATGTACATGATCTCAACGCGCGTTTGCGTATGAATTCCTGCATGAATCAACGCTTCATTGATTGATTTATAGGCATCGTTTAATTCGGTGTATTTACCAACCATCGCTACTTTCACCGTCATTGTTTGTACAGCTTGTGCTTCGACGACTTGCTGCCACTCACTTAAGTCGGCAGGTTTTAGCGTTAAACCTAGCTTTTTAACCACGATTTCATCTAAGCCTTGGGCATGGAGAATCATCGGTATTTGGTAAATACTCTTCGCATCTTCTAGTGAAATAACGCCTTCTTTTTCCACATTAGTAAACAAGGCTATTTTTGCACGGTCGCTGATTGACAGCGGCTTTTCTGAACGACAGATCAATACATCCGGTTGAATCCCTATCGAGCGCAATTCCTTTACAGAATGCTGCGTCGGCTTGGTCTTTGTTTCACCCGATGTTGCAATATAAGGAACCAACGTCAAGTGAATAAATAAGGTACGAGCGGCTCCTAATTCCATACGCATTTGACGAATGGCTTCAAGAAATGGCAAGGATTCGATATCGCCCACCGTACCACCAATTTCAACCATCGCTATATCATAATTGTCTGCACCTAATTTGATACAGCGCTTGATTTCATTGGTGATATGCGGAATAACCTGCACCGTCCCACCCAAATAGTCACCACGGCGCTCTTTTTTAATAACGTTTTCGTAGATTTTTCCAGAAGTGAAATTATTGAGTCTAGTGGTCGTTGTGCGAACAAAGCGCTCGTAATGACCCAGATCTAAATCTGTTTCTGCACCGTCACTCGTCACAAATACTTCACCATGCTGAAAAGGACTCATGGTTCCTGGGTCAACATTGATATAAGGATCAAGTTTAATGAGCGTAACACTAAGACCACGTGCCTCAAGAATAGCAGCCAGTGATGCAGCAGCAATCCCTTTGCCTAAAGAAGAAACCACCCCACCGGTGACGAAAATAAAATTTGTCATAGATAACCCCGTTGTACAAATGTTAGAACCGCTACACAGGCGGAATAATTAATATTGCATGTAAACGGGAGTTCATTTTATCAAGAAATGATGGCATAGCCTAATGATTATTTTAAGCTATAATTTCTTTAAAATAGCAACCATAGAAATTGCGCAATCAGCAGCATCCATTCCTTTATGGCCATGGTTACCCCCTACCCGTTCGCGTGCTTGTGCTTCGTTTTCAGTTGTCAATACACCGAAAATCACCGGAATATCAAACGCTAGCGTCACGCGTTGACAACCATCACTCACTTGCTGGCAAACATAATCATAGTGGGTGGTATCACCGCGAATGACAGCACCCAAAGCGATAATCGCTCCATAACGCGCCGTTTTTGCCAACCGCTGAGCAATGAGGGGAATTTCAACAGCACCGGGAACTTCAACAACGGTGATCTCAGCATCGCTAAAACCTTTGTCTTGTAAGCGTTGCAGAGCACCGCGCTGTAATTCATGCGTAATTTCATAATTGAATTGACTGACGATAATGGCTATCGGAAAGGGCTCATGATCATTGTTTAGATCAGCTTTGATATATTTCATGTGAGGCTCCTTTATAATAACCCTACTCAATGGCCAAAAGATGTCCAAGCTTCTCTTGCTTTGTCTTTAAGTAAGCTCGATTTTCATTCGTTGGCTCAACTGACAATGAAATACGCTCACTGACATTGATGCCGTATTGAATAATTGCGTCAACTTTATAAGGATTATTGGTTAAAAGTCTAACGGTATCAACACCCAAGTATTTTAAGATTTGGAACGCTACCGCATAATCACGGCTATCCACTGGCAAACCCAACTGCACATTTGCATCAACGGTATCATAGCCTTGTTCTTGCAATGCATAAGCTTTTAGCTTATTGGCTAATCCAATGCCGCGGCCTTCTTGGCGTAGATAAATTAAGATACCACCCTCATCACCGATCAAGTCCAAGGATTGCTGCAGTTGCGAACCACAATCACATTTACATGATCCAAACACATCACCCGTAATGCATTCTGAATGAATCCGTACTAACGGCACTTTATTCGAGAACAACGGTTCTTTAACTAAGACAAAATGCTCACAATCGTCAATTTGATTACTAAATACCGTCATCGCAAAGTCACCGCGCTGATGCAAAGGAACCCGTGACGTCGCAATTGCTTCAACCAACGCCTCGTTACGAATTCGGTATTCAATGAGATCTTTAATACTGGCGACAGGTATGCTGTGCTCTTTCGAAAAGGCAAGCAATTCATCGCGCCGACTCATGGTGCCATCTTCATTAATAATTTCACAGATAACGGCTGCGGGGGTAAGACCTGCAAGGCGCACGAGATCGACACTCCCTTCTGTCTGACCGGCGCGTTTTATTACACCGCCATCCAGTGCACGTAATGGAAAAACATGACCTGGAGAAATAACATCGGCAGGGCCACTGTCGGCTTGAATTGCGGTTTGAACGGTCCGTGCCCGATCCTGTGCTGAAATACCGGTGGTGACACCGGTTGCCGCTTCAATAGAGATGGTAAATGCTGTACCAAAGGGGGAACGATTGTTTTGTGCCATCATTGGCAAACCTAATTTATCGATTAATTCTGAAGCCATCGGTAAACAAATCAAACCACGCCCAAACCTTGACATAAAATTGATAGCTTGTGCAGAAGCATGCTGGGCCGCGATGACAAGATCGCCCTCGTTTTCTCGATCTTCATCATCGACCAATATCACCATACGACCTTCTTGCAGTTCAATGATCGCTTGCTCAATGCTAGCAAAAGGATATGTCATTTTTTAACCTCAATATGTGCCCAATAAATTACTACAGTCATACTCTGTAACTTTAAAGTCGCGTATCGTATCACACATATAAAATATGACACAAAAAATCAACGTGATAACTAAGGGCAAGGTAACCCGCAATGGATATCACATCCTGGATCAATAAAAATCATCCGTACGCGTTGATTTGCTAACAAAACGCAGTTGGTGCGCCACAATTCTTGTTAGATAATCAAACTCGACGTTTAAACGCATACCAACCTGCAACTGCCCAAGGGTGGTAACATTTAAAGTGTGTGGTACTAGCATTAATTTGATAACGCCATCATCCACATCATTAATGGTCAAACTGACCCCATTAAGCGTTATGCTACCTTTGGGTAAAAGGTACATTTCAGCAGGGATTGCAAATTCTCCAATTTCCATTTCAATGTATTCACCCATTGGAGTAATTGATCGAACATTTGCCGTTGTATCGACATGCCCACTCACGTAGTGCCCACCAAAACGCGTCGATGCCAACATCGCTCGCTCAATATTAACAACATCACCTGAGCGCAACTCACCAAGTGTTGTTAATTTTAGCGTTTCAGGTGATATATCAAATGCCAGCTGTTGCTCACCTGCTGGCAATAATGTAAGACATACACCATTAATTGCCAAACTTTCACCCGGTTGTAACTGTTCAAAATGAGCGTCTATTAGCAAATGATTCGCCCCTTCACTGCTGCGGTTTGCAATAACCTTTCCGCTCTTTTCGACTAAACCTGTGAACATAATTTTTCCTGTATGGGATTATCGCTCCAATCAATAGAGGCCATCATATTATCGCCCATTGCCTGCCAGCTAATGTCACACGCCTGATTAAAAATGTCCGGATGATGATAAGCAGAAAGAGCCGAGCTCCCTAAAATTGTAGGCACAATGTAGATATAAGTTCGATTAACCAGACGCGCCAAATGCAACGCGCTAAATAACGTACCGCCGGCCTCCACCCAAACATCGTGGTAGCCTAATCGACCCAACTCACAAATCATTGCCTCTAAATTGAGTAAGCCCTGCATTGCCTGAACTGGATGGCCGGTGGTGTTGGGCGGTAGGGAATAAATTTGACATTGTTCATCATAAAAAATATGGCAATGCTTTGCCGTTTTAACTATTTTTGCATTTGGATTTAGCGTTGCTCGACTATCGAGAATTGCAACATCCTTTGCCACCTGTATATTTGGCAATCGTACATTCAACAGCGGATCATCTTGGTTTATCGTACGTGCAGTCGTTAAAATCACATCACTGTGTAACCGATTTTTATGGGTAAACTCAGCACATAACGCATTAGAAAGGTAAACTCGCTCTCCTTGCTTACCGGCAATTTTACCATCCATTGTTTGTGCCATTTTAACGGTCACCCATGGTTTTTTTGTTATCGTCCAATAGCGATAGCTGCGGTAAAAATCATCAATTGCTGATAAAGGATAATGCAAAACATCGATACCATGCTCGCCTAAGACACGAGGTGTATTATTGGCAATGATAATGGGATTCGGATCACGGTAAGCATAAACAACTTTTTTGATTCCATAATTAATAATATCATTAACACAGGGGGGCGTCTTTCCCCAGTGATTACAAGGCTCCAATGTTACATAAAGGGTAACATCAGATAAGTTTGGGGGGAGTTGTTTTAGCAGCAATTGTTCTGCATGGGGAGTACCTGCGCCACGATGCCATGTCTGTGCTATAATTTGCCCATCGTGTACTGCGACAGCTCCGACACTTGGATTAGGCGAACAAATACCACGCCCAAGCAAGGCTTGGTCTAGCGCCGCAAGCAGAAACTGTTCGTGCATAGTTTAACCACCGTTAAATAGAGTGCGTATGATAACAAATTATTCAATTTTTGAGTAGCCCAATGATGATATTCAAACGATACTATTCAAGGTTTATCAGCGTAGGTATCCACTCAGGATGGGTAACTCTACTCAGTTTCTCCCTGTTACTCTCAACGTCTACATGGGCTTACTCACCCTACTCCACACGAGAATTAGATGAGTTAGAGAAGGAGTTTGTTGAACAAATCAACCAAGCAGACAACGTCATACGAACACCATTAGCCAACCAGTACATTAATCATCTAGGCGAAATTTTAGCGCGCAATGGCCAGCTTCCTGATCCCTATTTCTTTCTTGTAAATTCAAATGAAATCAATGCGTTTGCAGGTCCAGGTGGTTATATTGGCGTTAATTCACAGCTCATTCTTGCAACAGAGAATGAAAGCGAACTTGCCGCGGTTATGGCACATGAAATGGCCCACGTCCGCTTGCATCATCTCTATCGAATGATTGAGCATCAAAAGCAAATGCGTATTCCCATGCTGGCGAGCATACTCGCGTCAGTTGCACTTGGCATTATCAATCCAACATTGGGTAGTGGTGCATTGATGGCCTCACTCACTGGACTGGCGCAAGATAACATCAATTATATCCGCTCCAATGAAAAAGAAGCGGATCGAATTGGTATTGATATGCTGATCAAATCAGGGCTAGACCCGCGCGGAATGGCTAGTTTCTTTGAAAAAATGCAACAAAGCTCTCGCTATTATTACACAGCAAATATTCCTGCCATTTTGCGAACCCACCCCCTGGATGATGACCGTATAGCGGAAGCAGAAAACCGCAGCTTGCACCTTAAAAAGAAGAATTATATTGATAGCATTGATTATCGTCTTTTTAAAGAACTTATCCGCACAACGGTAAACAACGACAGCAAACAATTGATTGAATATTATCAACACCGGTGCCGAAAGAGCAACAGTGATGCCCCCTGCCAATATGGATATGTGCTCACACTGATCAATCTCAACCAATATCAACAGGCCACAGAGCAATTGAAGCCTTTACTCAGTAAAAGCCCGGATAATTTATATTATGTCATTGCAATGTCTGAAGCAGAAATTGGGCTTAAGCAATACGCAACGGCTGCCACCCGACTTGGTGAGCTGCAGACCAATTACCCGGATAACTATGCAGCGATCATCAGTTATGCACAAAGCTTAATCGCGGCCAACAAACCAGAACTCGCTGCCGCCATCTTATTGAAAGGCCGAAGAAAATTCAAAACGGATCTCATCATGTGCAGCCAACTGGCCCGTGCAGAAGCTGCCAACAACCGTAAAGATTATGCCTATTTCACTGAAGCACAATGCCAATTGCTGCAAGGTAGACGACATGATGCGATGAGAAAATTAAAAATGGCAAAAAAGCTAGTCAAAAGTGATCACCTACTGCATGCACGTATTGACGCGAAGATGGATGAGATTAAATTATTAGCCGAGAAATAAACCTAACAACGCTTAATTAGTGGATTGAATTCATTCCTTTTTGACGTACATACTTTAATCTATTCAACAAACGAGCCGTTAAAATTACCCCGGCACTGGATAGTCCTAGTGTAAATCCATACCAAATCCCCTTGGCAGCGAAGTGCGTATGAAACGCAAAATAATAAGCGCTACCGATGCCCAAACACCAATAGCATCCGATACTTAAATACATAGGAATTAATGTATCTTTCAATCCTCTCAAAGCCCCATTAGCAATCGATTGAATCCCATCAAAGCATTGGAAAATAGCCGCGATCATTAAAAAAGATGTTGCTAGTTGGGTTATCTCTCGATAACCGTGTTCTTTACCATTTAGAAATATTCCTGCTAATTGTGCGGGTACAAGAATAAAAAGAGCCGCTATGAGTAATGTGAGAATCACTCCGATAGCAAGCCCGACAAAAGCCGCACGCCGAGCTAGTTGGTCGTTTTTTGCTCCTATTGCATGCCCTACCTGTAGTGCCGTTGCCATCGATATCGCAAAGGGAACGGCATAGGCAATACTTGCACATTGCATAGCAACTTGGTGGGCAGCCAGAGCATCAACACCAAAATAACCCATTGAAACCGCTGCAAATAGAAACATGCCGGATTCTAAAATGAGTAAGATCCCACTCGGAATGCCTAGCAATAGGATTTCTCTGGTTTTTTTCCAATCTAAATAAAATGATTTAAAACAAAGGTAACCTTTTAACAGATGCTTTTTTCGACTATAGCCAAAAAGGCATAAAAACATGAACCACATGACAACTGCACCTGCGTAGCCAATTCCAGCTATTCCTGACTGAGGTAGTCCATATTTGCCATAAATCAATATGTAATTTGCTACAAAAGTGATTGGCATTGATCCCAATGCAACAAACATCACTACTCGTGTTAAGGAAAATGCAGAAATAAACTCACGCATGACCAGAAATAATAAAAATCCAGGAAATCCCCATACAAGGCCATGTAAAAGTAAAATTACATTTTTAACCACGATTGGATCTTCACCAATGCTTGATAAAACACAGGGTGCAAACCAAATAATCAGCATGCAGGGGAACGATATAAATAAGGCTAAACATAACCCATGTTGTAAACTTGATTGAATCGCTTTGGTATTATTAGCGCCTTTAGCTCGCACAATAAATACGCCGACAGAACTTAACGTTCCCATACAAAATAATAAAATGGTCATGAAAATGGACGTGCCAAGTGCTGCGGCTGCCAGTGCATCAGGCCCAATCCATCCCATCATCAATGTATCAATAAACTGCATGCCCTTTTGGGCTAGAAAGGCTGCCATTAATGGCAAAACAAGTGCTGCTATTGATTTGATTTCGTGTATTTTAATCATTAGACCCTATTCAATACCCAGCTTTTTCAAGCGATACCTTAATGTCCTGAAACTAACACCTAATAAGCGGGCTGCAGCCGTTCGATTCCACTTTGTTTGCTCGAGGGCATCCAAAATCAGTTCCTTTTCATGCTCAAGCATATTCGCCTCTAGATCAAGCTTGATATTAGAAGCCACCTCGGTTTGTATATTTTCCTCGGGTAAATGTAAATCTTCCCGTTCAATGGTATCCCCATTACATAATGCCATTGCACGCTCAAGTAT
>CAMBDN010000107.1 GCA_945865355.1 Legionella genomosp. 1 | reverse complement strand
AAGTGTATTCCATTGCTGGATAACATGTGTTTTAGCGGAATGTAACTGGTTCAAATCAGACATCCATCCAGTCCATTGCTGCAAAAACACAGAAGAAATTTCCTCAGAAGGACTTAACGCCCAATTGAATAAACAGGCGTCGTTAGGCTTATCCCATCGATTAGCTATTAACATATCATCCAAGGGATGATTGGAAAGGACAACATCAGGGTTCCTTGGCAAAGAATCAAGACTGTCCAACAAATGACGCTGTATTGGATAAATTTCTGCATTCGGAAGTAATGATTTGTATAAGCTAGATACCGTAGATAAGGATTTTTCTGAAGGCTCTACAATATAGAGTTTCCCCTGAAATTTGCATTTTTGCAAAGCCAAGCCAACCTTAGTCGACGTACCTGGGGCAATTTCAATCACCGTCATGTTCGGATCAAACCCGTAACCTGAAAGCAATGCAGCCCATACCGTTGCCATATAAGTATCCCAGTAAGCATAACTAGTCACATATTCATCGGGCAATCGCTCATATGATATTATTCCAAACATGAAACAAAGGCCTCTATGTGATTTATCGCGCAAGAAAGCCTTGTATCCTCCCTGCCACTTACCACAACAAATGGACGTTGATAAGCCGTTAGTGTCTCGACACAGCGGTTAAAAAAATCGTTTCCCTTACCCGGTAAATAACGGACCGTATCCTCCTCCCACTCGAGATCAGGGCTCATTAATAGATAAAGATCATAGGTTTGTTGGGCGGCTAGTTGCAGGACCGTTTCAGAGCAAGTATCAAATAAATAGTGACTCCAAAGAACGGTGCTTAATGGATCTGTATCACAAAAGAGAATTTTATTAGCCTGAGGAGCGATGGTATTTTCCAGAGCGATTTGCCCTTCTGCAATATAAATCATATCCTCCTGCTTTAATTCAGGTTTTGATTCAATATAAAGTCGAGCATATTCTGGTACCCAACGTGTTTGATAGTGCTTCGCAAGTAACGATGCAAGGCTTGTTTTACCGGTGGATTCTGGTCCAAAAATACAGATACGTTTCAGATAATATTTTTTAGCACCATCTGATAAAAATTCCCAATGGAATAAAGGGGCATTCCTAATGGCCGTTCCAGAAACCGGAACGATGTTGCGGTGCGTATCAAAGGGGATGAAGGTCGCTCCCAGCGCTTCTGCTAACGCATTACCATAATGTTCAGATGCAAATAAGTAGTCTGGCTTTTCTGGCAGTAGATCTTCTAAATTTTTTTTCCAAATACTCCAAAAATCAGCGTGCTCCTCTGGACGCTGCGGAAGCGGCGACGGAATGTAGGAAACAATAGCATTTGGAAATAATTCTTGAATCCACTGACATCGCAATGCTCCCTGAATGGGTGCATCAATAACATTATCTACAACAACGTATAATTTCTCAACAAAACGTTGAGCAAAACCGAGTAGCAACTCGTGCCCTTTATGCAAAGGCATAAATTTTCCAAGAACCAATCCTGTTGATTTAGGACGCATAGATTTCAGTCATATATTTATCCAATAACATCTCATTTGCAAGAGGACAACTAATACCTGTATTTTCTAGATATCGCTGAGTATTGCTTTGGTCGAATAGCACATCAGTTGCTTGAAATAAATCCATAGCACGGAAGCGTTCAAACAGTTGATGTTCGCAAGACAATCGACAAAGTGCCATATAAGAGGCGGCCATTGAAGCTGTTGGCGTGGCTTTTTTATACCCTTCTGACGTTATGAGTTGCGTGCCATATTTTCTCATCGCATGAACAATCATTTGCAAAGAAAAACTCTGGGTATTTACAATATGGTAATAGTTAGTAGGCGCATGCAGGGACAAATATACAATCGCTTTCGCTGCAAAATCGACCGGGGTTGCATCAAGGCGTATGCTCTCCCATGGTCCATCCGGTAAGGAGCCTGTTGATTCTAAGCCTTCCACAAACATTGTTAAATAATCATGACTCGATGCTTTACCGCTTTGACTATGCCCGGTAATCAAGCCTGGTCTGAAAATGCTAACATCAAGCCCGCTTTTTTGTAGAAAATACTCTGCCGCCCATTTGGTTTGTGCATATCCTCCATAAACGTATTGGGCATTTTCCAGACTATTCTCTTCGCGACAAGCACCTGTGTTTTGATCGGTTGCAACAAAAACGGATAAGGTTGAAATATAATGGATTTTTTTCAGGGTGCTAGTTGCCGCAAATCTTGCAATTTCTTTGGTACCTTCCAAATTGGTTTGCTTTAACTCTAAAAATGGCTTTACCATATTCACTTCAGCCGCACAGTGGTATACGTAGCCTATATCATTCGCTAATCGCGTCCACTCCTCATCAGCAAGACCTAGTTGGGGTAAACGAATATCCCCGCAAACTGTTGTAATTCGATCAATAAAATCAGCTATTTGGCGATGATATTTCACTGCAATTTGTTGGATTTTATCGATTGCCGCGGCGGCATCGTTTGCTCTGACGAGACAAATGATAGAGCCGGTCGTATTTAATAGTAACTCTTCTAAGAGATGGATCCCCAGAAAACCAGTTGCGCCAGTCAACAATATTTGATTTGACGATGCGATAGGTGCTGCAATAAAACTCGCTTTCTCGATGCATTCCATTTTTAAAACAGCGGTGGAAATCGCCTCAGCAGACACCGAATAATAATTTTTAAGCCAGATTGATAAATCATAAATAGTAGGAAGGTGATTGATGATTTCCGTATACAAATACAGTCCTTTATGCTCAGCGCATACAATTATTTTTATAATATCAAGGGAACTTGCACCTAGCGTATGAATGATATTGTCATGAATCGACGGCAAATTGGGTAATTCCAGTACCTCTTTGCAAATGTGTTGTAATTGTTGTGCAATTTCGTCGTTTACAACCGCATCACATCGAGGCTGGTGAAAAAGTTTCATGGTTTTTATAGCATTAAAATCTATTTTTCCATTAACATTTTTTGGAATCCTATCTACGATGATGATCTGATTTGGGATCATCCAAGAAGGCAATCGAGCATTCAAATCATAGTGCAGTATATTTGCTGTAACACCGGTTGCCTCCACCAAAGCTAAGAGCTGCTTAGGAAAATCCTCGGTATCAAAAATCACCGCAACCATAGATACGGATGGGTGTTGATGGAGTGCTGCCTCAATTTCTTCGGGTGCTATGAGTTGACCACGAATTTTCAATTGCCTGTCGATACGACCTAAATAAATATAATTGCCGCACGCATCCTGTTTTACTCTATCCCCTGTTCGATAAAAAACGTTATCCTTCCAATTGATAAATTTTTCTTCTGTAAGATCCGGATTTTCGAGGTATCCCAAAGCCAGACCGACCCCAGAAATATACAATTCACCATCATCAGTTGGCTGCAACGCATCATTCAAGATCTGGTATTTCATACCAACAATGGGCTTTCCTATGGATGCATTTTTCCATTGATCAGTGCAGCATTCCATACTGGTACAAACGGTCGCTTCTGTTGGACCATATACATTGATAAGGCGAATTTTTTTTGCCCACCGCAAGACCACATCCTGCGGACAAACTTCCCCACCAATAATAACTGTTTTTAAACAGACAGGGATTTGATTCATATCCAAAGTTGCAAGCAGCGATGGAGGAATATCAAAATGCGTGATGTTATTTTTTTCAAGAACGATGGGTATATTTTTGGCGATGGACCGTGCATCACCGCTCACCAAACATATCGTGGCTCCAGAAAGAAATGCTGTGCCAATATCTGAGATAGACGCATCAAACTGATTTGAAAGATACCATAACGCGCGATCAGAAGGACCTATCTGAAATAGTGCGATCTGTTGTTGAATAAAGTTAACAATACCGGCATGCGAAACCATTACGCCTTTCGGTTGTCCAGTACTGCCTGAAGTAAATAGAATATAGGCAAGAGTAGCATCGTATTGCTGCTGCAAGTGGCATACATCGAGGTGAAATGATTGATCAATGATGACATTTGGTTTTGATTGATCAAGAAAAAATGTTCGTCGTGCCTCAGGAAGCCCTGGTTCGATAGGTACAAATGCCGCACCCGACATCCAGGTGGCCAGCAAGGCAATCAGATATTCTGGTGATTTGCTGATGTTTATAGCAACGAGGTGGCCTGCCTTTATTCCGTTTTGTATAAATTTATTCGTCAGTGCAATGGCTTTTGATTCCAGCTCGAAATAGCTTATTTCGCAAGTATTGTCCACACAGATGGCTGTCTCTTTAGGATAGGCTTGCGCGATGGCTTTAAATGTCCGAATAAATTCATTCATACATAAGGTCTTATTTCTGTGCCACTACAATACAGCGAGGACTATCCTTTGTGAGCGACGATCCCGATATATCGCCGAGTAGTCTGATGATCTTGAAACCACAAGCTTTCAACATATCACTCAGATCTCTTGCAAAATAAATTCTTGATTCACCCGATTTGGATACCGTCTTGCCATTAGGAAATACATAGCTCCACGTGGATATGAGCATGCCCCGCTGCAAATCGACTTCGGACAGTTTGTTTACGGTTAACTCCCCGTCGTCTAATGTTTTCTTTAGTGTAAGATACTCGGTAAAATGCTGGAAAATATAAGCGGGATTAGTATAGTCTAATATAAAACGACCACCTGGTTTTAAGCTATCATAACTATTTTTAAGCATTTTTAAATTGATGGCATCGTCATCGCTATATCCAAAACTGGTATACCAATTAAGCCCTGCATCGGCAATGATTGGACTAACAAATTCCAGTGCATCTCCATGATAAAATTCACAGGATAACTTATTGTTTTTTGCTTTTATTTTTGCTCGCTCAATATACGGTTTAGACTGATCTACGCCGACCGAGTAAATATTTCGTGCAGCAAGTTCGCAGGCAATTTCTCCTGTCCCACAGCATTGATCAAATACAGTCTGTCCTTGTAGCAGTTCCAGTTCATTAATAATAAAATCAACTTCTTTTGCAAGCTTTTCAGGCTCATCCCGATCTAACAGTAAATCTGCAAAATAATCATCAAAAAACAGATTCCACCAGGGCATTTCCTCTTTAATCATAATGGGCTCCCATATACATAATCTTTTAGTGTGCTTCCCCGCGATCGATTATCTACATTAGGGGCCTCTATTTTTTGTTTGATGTCATCAAGATGTACAAATCGAACATCAATACTAAACCGTGTTTTATCATTAAGCAGGGGTAGCGTTCTATGGTAATGCGCGCCAGAGAATAATAAATGGCTTGCTTTGCTGCACGAAAATCCAGCGGCCTTTCCCGCATCGTAATGAATATCAGATCGGGGGTAAGTAGCCGTCGTGCCTGAACTTGCATTTTGCCAGCCAATTTTTAATTCAGGCCCATCTTTAACCCATTGATCGTAATCGAAGACCTCTGAATTATTCGGTATTGGTTTGTCAAAATAATCTGGATAAAATACAAACGTCTCATCCTCTGCTACATCATGAAGCGGTATCCAAAGTACCATTAGAGATTGCGGATGAGCATACCACGTATCGCGATGTGGAAAATAAATAGGCGCTGCTGCAGGATTTAAATGCCCCACTGGGGTAATAGCTCTTAAACGAAACGGATCAAAGGCAATATTATTTTTTTTAAATCCAAGCGCTTCAAACAATCCAAATGTCAAAGCATGATAGGTTTCATCAAGATATATTTTTCGTCGTAATCGTCCAATTTTTTTAAAGAAATGGTCAGGATCTGCATGCCGATGGACGCATCGAATATCCTCCATCGCAAACTCTGACTGAACAAGATGTTGGATATTGCTAACGAAAGCTAGTGATTCAGGTGTTGGTGGTAGCATTAAACGCTCACCATCTATCACTAGCATTTTTCGGTTACTATCCAATTCAAAATTAGTGGTCATCAGTTGTTCCATTTCCATCCACAAAACCATTATCGAATATATTCTTGCTAGGTATTACCATTTTAACCAGGTATTCGTCTTCGCTCTGCTACAGTAACACGACTGAGCAGTTCATCCACTGCATCCGGATTTGTTTCTAACCCTTTTAAATCGCTATCAGTAAAACTCACATGACGGATACGTTCTATTTCCCTTTTATGAAACATTTGATTAAACTCAGATAAACTTTGCGGGCTATGAAATCCTAGGTAATTTCGCTTTATTGCACAAACATCTCTTATCATCGCCATGATAACAATTTTTTGTCGACGAGAAAGCTCATTGGCATTCAACCAATTTACAATCGCTCGCAATTTTGCCGATTTACTATCGGTATTAAGCGTAAACCAGGTTGCCCTGTCATTTCTTTTCTCTCTGATATTAACGATGAGTTGCTCTAAACCATCTAAAATATGCTGTTTAGCTCTATCAACAGTCGCACGTGGCTCTGCAACTATTGGCACGTTATTTGGCCAAGGAGATACTCTTGGTGTCATTTGAATATTAAAACAAGGATTCAAATGATCTAAATATGAATTTTCTGCAAATGCTGCACTGATACCCAGAAAATGCCCGCCATTACCAACCATCGCATGAGAAACACCACAGCTTGTCGTAGCATTCACAAACCCTGGTCTCGGTGTATAAGCATCGAGATTCGTAGCGCCCCCCCACAGCAAACCCAATCCCTCAACTTCACTGTGGATGTCAGACAGCGTGTTTGTTGCTAAATTACCACTGAAAGGTAATTCTATTCGGCCAATTTTGCAAATAACCGTGCGTTGCTCGATTTCAGGAAGAGCTCTAACCCGTCTTAAGGCTTGTAATATATAATATACCCTGAAGTCTAGCCTCCTCAAAACGGGCCGTCTCTTCAGCCCCAAGAGCCAAACCACTTAAAGAATGCCCTGTCCCTGCTTTCAAATATATAAAATTAATCGGCTCTTCAGCAGCAAGATACCTACCTTGAGTGACAGCCGCATCAAGCGCTTGACTAAACTCCGTTTCAATACAGTTAGACACACCATTTAAATCAAGCTGACCACGTATCCCATTCCATACGACATTTAAGAAGGCATCAGTAGGAGCTGCTGGTCTTGGCGCGCCAAAAAGAGCCCTGTATGTAGCATCTTGCCATACCCCATAATTGCGTGGAATATTATCCTGCGCTAATGGCTGAGGATAAAAAAACAATCCCCCCATATTTCGTAGATCCCCTAACCATTGCAAGCTTGGCTGATCAATAACGATTGTTTTTTGTGGCGTCAGACAAGGCGTTCGAGGGGTACCGCGTGGATACCCACCCACATGAGTGGCATAGGTTAGACCTGCAACGGTGGTTGCTTTAACAAGACATCGAATTTGAGCCACTTGATCATCTGATAAAAATTGATTATACAATGAGACCCTCATCACCCCGCTGTAATTTTGCGCTTCATTTCGCGCTAGAATTTGTAAATGTCTTGCAGTTAATTGGGTTGCTTCAACTGGAAATTGCTCTAATCGATTGGTATATGGATTGACGAAATTAGTACCTAACAAACGACTAGCCCTCAACATGCTCTGAAAAGCTAGTAAAATATGCTCCGGACAATTCAGCTCCACCTCGGCGGGATTAATTTGTTCTGGAATAGGAGCCGATCTAAATGCACGTGCTTTTTGAACCCTTATTCCTGTCGGCTCGCGCTCACCCTTTACCCCTCCTGCTCCAGGCTGTGGATTTTGCCAAGCACGCTGTAAGATATCCTCAAAAAGGAATCCTCTTGCCGATTTATTATCCGGCATTTCAACAGCAAAACGATATCCCGGTATCAATGCACGTTCTTCTGGAGTAAGTGGTAAATTTGCAATAAATTTTAATTTTGCTTGTTCTGCTTCCGACAAGTAAACGTAGTACCCACCCAGTGGATTAAACTCAATTCGCCCGTAGTCGATTCCCAATAGCATCAGAACTGCCTCAAGCTTATCAGGACGAACATCATTCAATAATCTATCAAGAAGCTCTCGCACCTGAGGAGCAAGTTGAACGGTCGACTGATAGATCGCCCGTTCAATATCCTCTGTCAGTTTAAATCGTTGTGCTTGAAACTCATGTATACCTTCAATGAGCTGTATACTGTCAGCTTGAATATGATGGATAACATATCCATTTTGTCCCGCACCATGATTAGGAAAAAGTAGATTTGACCGAACAAAAGCCATGTCGTCAGGATCAGTACTATTTGCTCGTACAACATCAGCATTGTCTTTAACAAAATTAACATGTAATAGAGCCAATGCTTTCATTAATTTTTGTGGCCCACTATCATGTTTGGTCGGGTAGTTTGGATCTCTCGGGGGCTCTTTGGGGCGGTCTTTTTTTAGTGTGCCAATCGATTTCAATCGTTTATTTTCCGTCACCCACGCTTTCTTTGCAGGGTCGGGTTGATAGAATGCAAAGCCAACAGGCAATGTGAT
>CAMBDN010000106.1 GCA_945865355.1 Legionella genomosp. 1 | reverse complement strand
TGTGGTGTGCCTATGTAGAGCCAACCAAGAAAAAAGTTCGAGCAGGAGGCGAAATATTGCTATTCACTTATGGTTCAAATAAAGGGACATATGGCAACCCCTTTGGAACACATCTAGGTTGTAATAATTGGCATTTTTCTGCGGATAATCAATGGCATAACCTACAACAGACGGTTCATTTAAATACACCCGGTGTTGCAAATGGACGTATCGACGTTTGCTACGATTGAAAATTGGTTCTGACACAGAAAAAAATCATGTTTAGAACTGTACCAACGCTTAATATTAACGGTATTTTATTTCAAACGTTCTTTGGAGGATCTGGTTCGGATTATGCTACACCGATAAGTACTTATATGGATTTTGCAGACTTTGCACTATTTCCTTACACCTCTCCAAAACCCGGAGTCTGTGTGGGTAATCCGTAATAGCTGCATTACTCAGGTCACAACTTGCTCATAGGAGTTGTGACCATTTTTATGACGGTCGTGCCGGTCTATTAGTGGTCATGCAGGATGGTTTTAGGACCTTAATTCTTTGCTCCCTCTTGACTTATCAATTGTTTTCGCCCGGCGTAATATCCGAGCAGGAGCACAAATGATACCGGTACGATGGCTTGAAGAATGAGCTCAATCTTATTAAGTTACCCCTGTGCTTTATCAGGATGGGCCATCTTATAAGGATCGATGATTTGATCAAACTTGTCGGCTTGAACAAATTTTAACTGCGCATTTGCCTCTTTTAATGTGCAATTGTGATCAGCGGCATAATGAGCAATCTGCGATGCTTTGTCATAACCAATCACGGGACTTAGGGCGGTAACCAACATCAATGATTCATTGAGATATTGATCAATTTTGGGCTTATTTGGCTGCGTTCCTTCAAGTAGAAATTTTGTGAAATTAATGCAGCTATCCGACATCATATTAATTGACTGTACAATATTATAAATCATCAATGGTTTGTATACGTTCATTTCCAAATAACCACCGGCACCAGCAAATGTCACCGCCGTATCGTAAGCCATGACCTGAACCGCCACCATTGTCATTGCTTCACACTGCGTGGGATTCACCTTACCCGGCATAATGGACGAGCCTGGCTCATTGGAGGGGATGATTAATTCATGAATCCCAGCTCTTGGCCCACAACTTAACAGACGAATATCATTAGCAATCTTATACAACGAGCAGGCTAACGTTTTTAACGCGCCACTCACCATCACTAAAGCATCATGCGATCCCTGGACTGCAAATTTATTCGGAGCACTGACAAATGGTAGGCCGGTTATTGTACTAATATTCTTTGCTGCCAGCGTGGCAAATCCTGGATGCGTATTCAACCCAGTTCCCACGGCCGTTCCGCCGATGGCCAACTGATACACATCGCCCAACACCATTTCTAATCGAGCAATATTGTCGCTTAAAAGCCGCGCATAACCTGAAAATTCTTGGCCCAAGGTTAAGGGAACAGCATCTTGCATATGCGTGCGCCCAATTTTTACGATATCCGCCCATTGTTTGGATTTATCTTCAAGTGCACCTTGTATAATTTTCGCAGCAGGAATCAGTTTATTTACTAACAATCGGGCCGTTGTTATACACATTCCGGTGGGAAAGGTATCGTTGGATGACTGGGACATATTGACATGATCGTTAGGGTGAATGGGAGTTTTGCTACCCATGACACCACCAGAAATTTCAATCGCACGGTTTGAAATGACTTCGTTAACATTCATATTGGATTGAGTGCCACTGCCCGTCATCCAGACATGTAATGGAAATTGAGCGTCTAATTTACCAGCAATAATTTCATCAGCAACCTGGATAATGAGCGTCGCTTTTTCTTTCGCTAAAACCCCCAAAGATTCATTCGCCATAGCCGCCGCTTTTTTTAAAATGGCCATTGAGTGAATCACTTCGATGGGAATTTTTTCGTTGCCAATTGAAAAATGAATCAAAGAACGTTGTGTTTGTGCACCCCAATATACGCTAGCATCAACCTCGATGCTCCCCATGCTATCCGTTTCTTTACGCGTTTTCATTGTTGCGCTCCATTGCGTTAGGTCTTTAGCTTAGCAGAAAATTATGGGCTCATTTAATACCATCTTACATCTGATTTAGCGTTGTAATACCAAGCAAAGACAAACCTTTATCTAAAATACGCGAGGTTAATCCAACAAGTTTTAATCGGCTGGCTCTTAATGCCAAATTATCTTGATTTAAAATAGGGCAAGCCTCATAGAACGACGAGAACAATCCTGCCAATTCATATAAATAGGTACACAACAGGTGTGGTGTTGCTTTCACCACCACTGTATCAATCACCTCAGGAAACAACAGCAACTGCTTTGCCAGGGTCATATCAAACGGATTATCCAAAACCAATGGCATCGTATTCAGTGAATCAAACGTCACGCCGGCTTTTCGGAAGATGCTTTGAATACGCGTATAAGCATACAAAAGATACGGTGCCGTATTACCCTCAAAACTGAGCATGGTATCCCAATCAAAGACATAATCACTCATTCTGTTTTTCGACAAATCAGCATATTTCACAGAGGAAATTCCCAAAACCCGAGCCATGTTATCCAATTCCTCAGCAGAGGATACGACCGATTGCTTACTCGAAATCAACTCTTTTGCGCGCCGCTCAGCTTCATCTAATAGATCAGCAAGCTTGGTTACCCCACCATCTCGGCTTTTATATGGCTTACCTGTCTTGTCCAAAACCATACCAAAACTAACATGTTCTAGCGCCAATGTTGGTAAAGCAAGTTTGGCCTTATAAGCCAACGCAAATATCTGCTCAAAGTGTAAAGCCTGCCGTGCATCAACCACGTACAAACAACGATCAGCATGCAACACGGTTTGTCGATATTGAACGGCGGCTAAATCGGTACTTGCGTATAAAAATCCCCCGTCTTTTTTCTGTACAATAATAGGTAGAGGGATATTATCTTTCCCTTTGAATTCTTCAAAAAATACACACTGAGCGCCCTCATGCTCCACCAAAAGCCCTTGTTCACGTAAGGTCGCAACAATTCCTGGCAAATAGCTATTATAAGCGCTTTCGGCCATTACATCGGTCGTTTTTAAGGAAACACCAAGACGAGCATAGAGCGTTTTGCAGTGCTCCAATGACAAATTAATAAACATTGTCCATAAGGTAACGCAATGGGCATCCCCAGATTGCAACAACACAACCCAAAGTCGGGCCCTTTCAGCAAAAGCCGGATCGCTATCAAATCGCAGCTTTGCTGCCTTATAAAAGCTCTCTAAATCATTCAGTTGCACATCACCCGGATGCAATTTTTCCTCATCATCCAAATGAGCAATCAACATACCAAATTGCGTACCCCAATCACCCACATGATTTTGCCGAATGACGTTATATCCTTTGAACTCCATAACTCTAGCAATGGCATCGCCAATAATTGTTGAGCGCAAATGACCAACGTGCATTTCCTTTGCCAAATTAGGGGATGAATAATCAATAACGATCGTCTGTTGCGTTGTAACTTTTTGTATACCACCGTTAGCAGAATCCCACATGTTACCAAATGCTGCCTGAACGTACCGCTCACTCAAGGTAAAATTGATAAAGCCTGGGCCTGCAAGCTCAACACGTGCTATATCAGCATGCGCTGGAATTGCGGCTATCAACCGTTCAGCTAACGTACGCGGCGGAACCCCTACTACTTTAGTAAGGACCATAGCGATGTTGCTTGAAAAATCACCATGACTAGGATCACGAGGACGCTCGATAGAAATGGGTAATTGAGCAGGAGGAGTGAAATCCTCTTTAGTTGAGAGCTGTTCTACAGCTTGTCGTAATAGCGATTCAATGTGTTGTTTCATGAGATACCAGTTTTAAATAAGCGCTCGCCGAAGCAACCGTTAATATTGTTCTACAAAAGTAGGTTATTATAGCTTACATTTTTCACAAATAATCGCTAGAGGGAAAATACTATGAGCGATCAAACAGAATACACGGATGTCGACATTGAGCCCGCCAAACAATGGGCTAAATCTTTTTTGCAAGAAAGAGGCTGCCAGCTACAAAGTCAATTTGTTCCCGTTAGACTCAATCCCTGGTCGCAAGTTTATCAAATCAAAACGTCGGTTGGCACGATTTATTTAAAGCAAATGGCCCCTCCATTTGCCATTGAAGCCAGGCTTTTATTACTCCTTGGCTGCTCATATACAAATCAAATACCTGAAGTTGTTGGACACAATGATGACCTAAGCTGTTTCTTGATGTTTGATTCGGGTATGCCATTACGAGACCGTTTAAAAAGTAATTATCCGCTTCATTTTGCGAAAAAAGCCCTTAATACTTATGCAATCCTTCAACAAGATGCAAGCTCGCAGATTGATACATTATTATCACTCGGTACTCCAGATTGGCGCCTAACCAACCTACCTATGCTTTATGAAGAACTACTTAACGAACAATCCTTTCTTAAAGCTGATGGCGTTACAGACCCGCTACTTAAGCGTTTGCATAAACAACGCTCCAACGTTACTAAGCTATGCAAACAACTCATGCAATATGATATTGTAGAGACTATCGAACACGGTGATTTTCATGACAATAATTGCCTGATTGACGCTCAAGATGCGTTAGTGATCAACAACTGGGGTGACGCCGTCATAACCCACCCTTTTTTCTCGCTCATTTCATTTTTAAAAAGCGCTGAACGCCACCATAATATCTCCGTGAACACCGCGCTCTATCAGGATTTACGCGATACTTACTTAACAACTTGGCAAGCGTTTGAACCCGAATCAAGGTTACTAGAGGCATTTGAGTTAGCCAAAAAATTGGCTCCTATTAAATTTTCCCTTAGCTTTTATCGTGTATCACAATGTCCTGGAATAGATGGCTTAGGCGAATACAAGGGAGCAATTACCGAAGCGTTGCAGCAATTTCTTTTCAACGGGAGGGAGCCATAAATAAGTACTATTCGAGTCTAGGCCTTAGCATTTGAGATAGCTTTCATGTTAATTAACAGATACAGTTTTATATTGATATAGAGGGACTTTAAAAATGCACTTTTTACATACGATGGTTAGAGTAGCCAACTTAGATGTTGCACTTGATTTCTATTGCCATAAACTTGGCTTGATTGAGATCAAACGAATTGAAAATGAAACGGGGCGATTTTCCTTGGTATTTTTAAGTGCACCTGAAGACAAAAAACAAGCCAACATCACTAACGCCCCGTTATTAGAGTTGACCTACAATTGGGATCCAGAAGTCTATTCTGAGGGACGTAACTTCGGTCATTTGGCATATGGCGTTGATAATATTTATGAAACCTGTCAACGCCTAAAAGAGTTAGGTGTGACAATTAATAGACCACCAAGGGACGGTTATATGGCATTCATCCGCTCTCCCGATAATATTTCAATTGAATTGCTACAGAAAGGTGAGCGACTATCTCCGCAGGAACCCTGGTTATCAGCACCCAATGTGGGGCATTGGTAAATTGCCCCCGGCAGAGTCGTAGCAAATGGAGCGATCATCCACCATAACCCTATAACTCATCCGGCAAAAATCCACCCGCCTGCATCTCCCACTTACGATGATAATGACTCGCTCCCTTGAGTAAGGCCTCATGCGTACCATCTTCAATGATCTGGCCTTTATCAAAAACTAAAATCCGATCCATTTCTGATAAAGTGGATAGGGCGATGCGTTACCGCTTCCACCTGACAATTTCATGTGTTCATCCGAAAGAGGGCTGTAATCAATTTATTCATTCCTGAATATATCACCAAAATAAATTAGCAACGCCTGATCATCTTATAAATGCAGGGTAATCAGGCTTTTTTATTTCTAAAACCGATCACCCACTGGGTGAAATAATGCAATACAAAAATACCAGCCCCCCTCTCCACCGCGCGCAGCGTGGGGGAGAGGGATCAAGGGTGAGGGGGTATAAACAAGGGTGAGGGGGTATAAAAACTTGTCGCGTCGGCGACTCATTAGTAAATCTGGAGGTGCTCCATTGCATGATTAAATCAAATGGATAGAATTGTTTTCGCGAAAAAAGTCATCACCCACCCAATTAAACAAGGGAGCGAAAACGATCATGCCACAGAGAGCCTTGCCCTTCCAGTACCAGGCTAAAAAAATTGATTCTGGTTTAACAGGTTTTGCAGGCTTACCACTATACGTAGAACTTGCCACACAAAGCGGTCTTATTGGATACATCAATCAAACCATGAAGACAAAGGAACGTGGGTGGACCGATGCTGAAATGATTCTGTCATTAGTATTGTTAAATCTAGCTGGTGGCGACTGTATCAGTGATATTGAGCGACTGGAACAAGATGCAGGATTCAGAACCTTGCTGATTCAGTTTGCCACTCATGGCATGAAGCTATCAGCAAGACGCGCCTTTGAAAAACGATGGCGAAAAGAAAAAAGTCGTGGCTTACCTTCCAATGCAGCCATACACCGTTACTTGCCTCAATTTCATTCACCTGAAGAAGAAAAAAATCGTGTAGAGGGTGAGGCGTTTATTCCTAAACCAAATGATAAGCTGAAGGCGTTGATTGGCTTGAATAAACCCCTGATTGCATGCGTCCAACAGCAATCACCTTCAGCCATTGCGACACTAGATCAGGATGCAACACTAACAAACACATACAAAAGAAAAGCACTGTATTGTTACAAAGGATTTAAGGCGTACCAACCCTTCAATACCTACTGGGCAGAGCATGGTATTTTATTGCACAGTGAGTTCCGTGATGGCAATGTTAATGCCGGACTTGGTCAATTGCGCATTTTGCAAGAAGCGATGGCGTTATTACCACCAGATGTGAAACACGTACATTTACGCTCTGATAGCGCGGGCTATCAAGAAGATTTGATACGTTATTGTGCTGAAGGTAGTGACCCTCGTTTTGGCGTTATCCCATTTGCAATTGCGGCGCGTGTCAGCGCTGGGATTAAAAAAGAAGCCCTGTCTCTTGATGAGAAACATTGGCATCCAATTTATCAAGAGGATGCTGATGGCAACAAAATAAAAACAAATCAGGAGTGGGCTGATATTTGTTTTGTGCCAGAATGGGCCGTAAAAAGTAAAGCCAGCTACCGCTATTTAGCAATACGTGAAGCAATGAAACCATCAAAAACTAAAAATGATGATGAGCTGGATTTACCGTTTCAAACGATAAAGTTAGATGAGGTAAGGTACAAGTTGTTTGCGGTTGTCACGAATCGCAATATAGATGGCTCTGATTTGATTCAATGGCACCGCTTGCGTTGCGGTAAAAGCGAGCACGTTCATAGTACGCAAAAAGAAGGCCTGGCTGGCGGTCAATTACCATCAAATTTGTTTGGGGCAAATGCGGCATGGTGGGCGATAATGGTGTTATCGTTTAATCTGAATCGGTTAATGCAGATTGCGGCACTGCCGAAAGAGTTGAAAGAAAGCAAAATGAAGGCGTTACGATTTCATGTCATACAGTTACCAGGGCGCGTTATTCATCATGCAAGGCATGTGTATGTTCGTGTTGAAAGTCATGGTTGTGAGCTGCTTCAATTGATAAGAGCCAAAATTACCAAGGTTGGCCGTGGGATTGGGGCTTATGCTGTTAATACATCATAAGCGGGTGTCGCTAAAGCGACCTGTTTTCAACCCCCTCACCCTTGACCCCTCTCCCCCACGCTACGCGCGGTGGAGAGGGGGATGGATCGGTGTGGCCTGTGAGAGCATATTTTTTATTTATTTGTCGGGAATATGAGTAAAAATGATACATTCAACTTGAAACCGAACATTTTTGTTTTATTTTAGCTAAAAAAGAGACCGATTAACGGACGAGCCGGCGTTGATCACTTTTTTGCCGATCAATTTAGGCATTGCTAATAATAGTAATCGTTTCCTCAAGCTGATAGAGTAGCTCAGTGAATAAGGACGTCATCATATAAAGGGATATATTAGCGTATATGTTTAAGATTCTTACGATAATATCATTTTTGTTTTTGTCAGCATGCATGGTTGGCCCTAATTATAAAGAACCACAAAAAACAGTTGCTGAACATTGGATAAAAAAAGATAAGTCAGTTAAAGAAGCACCCATTCAAGATGCGAGTTGGTGGAGCGTTTTACATGATCCCAACTTAACCTCTTTGATTAACCAAGGTTATCAAAACAACTTACCATTGCAGAGCGCTGGCGTTCGCGTTTTACAAGCGAGAGCACAACTTGCTCAATCAGTCGGTGAGCTCTTTCCCCAACAACAAGCGCTGATTGGCAATTTAACTTATCAACGGATTGGTGGCTCGTCATTTCAACAGATATTACCCAGCAATTTTGATACCTTGCTAATGGGGGCATCTGCCAGCTGGGAGCTTGATTTTTGGGGGAAATATAGAAGAACCATTCTCTCCAACGACGCCGCTTTTTTAGCAGCCTATGCTGCATATAATAACGCCTTAGTATCGCTCACCGCAGATATCGCTACCGTCTACATTAATATCCGAACTACAGAAGAACTCATTCGGATTACTCAGCAAAA
>CAMBDN010000105.1 GCA_945865355.1 Legionella genomosp. 1 | reverse complement strand
TCCCCAGTCGCTTTATTATCGAGCTATTTTCCGCGAGACCGATAATAATGAAGCGCACTTAGCAAAACCCCATATTCTCAAAGCACCACCCCTTGCAGAAAATATAAAAACAGCGGTTGATACCATCATTGGCCAAGCCCGACAAACCTCGGCTGATATCTATACTTTCGCACAAAGCACCATTAAAGAGTTAAACAAGAGAGATGGCAATGCCAGATTATTGGTCGGTGACTTTAATGATACTAATATCGTCAATGCTGCAGTAACGGTGTTAAATCAGGCGAAGATCTTTGGCATGCCGGTACAAGCTATCCATCTCAGTCAGCAGAATAAGGCGGATTTCAAACTCATCCTCGCGGTTTATAATGGTAAAGCATGGGTTTATATCAATCCACGAACAGGAGCAACGGGCTTACCCAAGGACTTCCTCGTATGGCAGTATGGTATTGAGCCTATGTTTGATATTGTTGGCGGGAAAAAACCGCAATTTAGCTTGACGGTCTCACCCACACCTATCAATGCCCTCAGCATCGCTAAAATCAGAGGGGTGCAAACCGACTCGCAATTACTGCGTTTTTCTTTATTACAATTACCCGTTAATGTGCAAGAAACCTATAAAATTTTACTGACGGTACCGATTGGGGCCTTCATTATTCTATTGCTACGCAATTTTATTGGCATTAGCACCTTTGGGACATTTATGCCCGTATTGATAGCCCTCGCTTTTCGTGAAACACATGTCATTTGGGGAATTACTTTATTTACCATTATCGTATCGTTTGGGCTTTTAGCACGGTTTTATTTAGACCAGTTGCGCCTACTGCTGGTACCGAGACTCGCCGCTATTCTTACCGTCGTTATCATATTGATGATTTTTATCAGCGTTCTATGCCAAAACTTAGGTCTTGAATCAGGGCTATCCGTCGCCCTGTTCCCCATGGTCATTCTCACCATGACCATTGAACGAATGTGTATTACCTGGGATGAGCGAGGCGCATACGATGCCATCAAAGCGGGCGTAGGCAGCATGGTTGCCGCAGTGATTGCATTCTTTGCTATGAGTTATGCCCCCATGCAGTACTTGATGTTTGCCTTTCCTGAATTACTCTTGGTTTTACTGGGTTTTATTTTATGGTTTGGCCAATACCGCGGCTATCGACTTCTAGAACTGTTCCGCTTTAATGCATTAGCTGGGACCAAATGATGTGGAATATCTATCGGAGCCTACATAAGGGCGGTGTATTAAGCATTAACCGCCGAAATAGTGATTATGTATTACGCTATAACCGACGTCATCTTTATCCCTTGGTCGATGATAAGATAAAAACCAAACGTCTAGCGATACAATCTGGCATAGCCGTTCCCCCACTGTATGAGCTGATAGAAACGGAACATCAAATCAAAAAATTGGAGGAGCTGTTACAGCCCTATGCAGATTTTGTGATTAAGCCCGCGCGGGGCGCTGGAGGCGATGGGATCATCGTCATCTCCGAGAAGGTTTTAGGCCGGTATCGACAAATTAATGGCCGATTATTAACAACCCAAGAAATAAGTTATCACTTATCTTGTTTATTGTCCGGTGCCTATAGCCTAGGCGGTCACCCTGATTACGCCATCATTGAACATCGCGTCATTGTTGATCCCGTGTTTGCTGAAGTCAGTTATGAAGGCATCCCTGACATTCGCATTATCAATCTCCTCGGTTATCCAGCAATGGCAATGGTTCGTCTACCCACCCGGCTATCGGGAGGCAAAGCAAATTTGCATCAGGGGGCTATCGGGATTGGTGTAGACATTGCGACGGGTCTAACGCTTGGTGGCGTATTTCATAATGATACCATCGACTATCATCCAGACACACTAAAACCCATCGTTGATCTCCAAGTCCCCTATTGGGACAAGATTCTAGAAATCTCCGCCAGTTGTTATGAATTAACGGGGCTAGGCTATTTGGGTGTTGATATCGTGCTGGATAAAGAGCATGGCCCGTTAATGCTGGAGCTTAACGCAAGACCCGGACTCAACATCCAGATCGCTAACCGCGAGGGTGTTTTACACCGTTATCAAACGATCGAGGCACGGGCGAGGGGTGGCAAAGAATCAATTCCTGCGAGAGTTGCATTTAGCAAGCAGCAATTTGCGAGGTAGAGTAAATCGATGGATTGAAATCAATCAACCTTGATGATGGAAAGCGTCATCAAGGTTTTCAGATTAAACGGTTAACGATTGAGAATCAACATCGGGTGTATCGCTTACTGGCTGACTAGGTGCAGGCTGAAACGACCTGCCGCCAGGAACAATCATCTGTGCCAGTGGCATTCTTTGAGCTTTTGGTGGCGTTTCGCTATAACCCATTCGCATCAACATCCATAAATCATGTTCTCTATCAGGATTCTGAAAGTGTTCATCCATCTGCGCATGTGCTTCAGGATTGGTGATAACGCTGCCAAAGGGGTGAAGGTATACACCGTTCTTGGTCATTGTTAGCCACATGCGTGCCATCATCCGTCCGGCACGCTCGCAGTCCGCTGGGGTTTCAAACGGGCCTGAAATCCAGGACACTGTCGACGTACCGGTCATCCCTTTTTCATATTGACGGCGTACCAGCTGATAGATCCCTGGTAAGCGAAAAGCCCAATTGGCGTTGGCAAACAGCCACATGAGTGGACCTGATACACCCATGGTGTATGCAGCAAGTCCGTCCGCACGTTTCACGGCATCTTTTTTACTAAAGCGCATCCATGATGACACTTCATCACGAGCCTCTTTATTGCTCATGTCGTAAAACATGGTCTCTGCATTTAAACGCACGACCCAATCCACCTCGGATTTATCATCCGAATATTCATATTTATTGCCAAACTGTTCGGCTATTTCAGCTAACTGTTTGTGCACTTCTTCTGGAATACGCCGCCCATCATAAGGTAATCGTGAGGTTTGTCGCTCATGAATAAGTTCACGATCCAACAGCTCCGGTGCTTGGCGTTTAACCAATTTTAAGGTGGCAAGCGGTTGCGGCCCTTCTTTTTTGGGATCAAGCGTAACGTCTAAGTAGCTTGCATCAACCTCTAATCCAAGAGGAGCTGCTGCTATAGATAGCATCTCATGAAGGATCCCAAAGCTTACGTGCATAAAACTACCGGTTGGATTGGTGCCAGGCAATAAACGCTTAGGATCGTACATCAACGTGATGGTATCTTCATCCTCAACCTGGAAGAGCCAGGATTGCATATTGTGTGGAGAAGGTGCCCACCGACCGTATTGCAGGATTTCATTCCATTTTTTACTGATCATTAAACAGGATAAAGCGGTCGCTGTGCGTGCAAATGTTTCAACATCAAGCACTGCCGAGTCACTTGGATCTTTGAGGTATCGATGTGCGGCAACGCCACCGAGCAAACCCAGTGAACTTCCAATGGCGACAACACTCAGGGCTGCAGCAGCACCTGCCGCAATAGCCGCAAAAAAGGCGCCGGGACCCGTCCATGCACCCGCAACAAAACCAATACCAAAACCAATGACCCCCGCTAAAACAGTCACGACGGCGGCCACTGCAAAAATCATCACAGCCTTTGCTATCGACGCGTGTTTAGGTGCCAATTGACTTTTACAATGAGTGAGAAACGCTTTCACTGCTGCATCTTTATCAACAGCTTGATCTTGTAACTGCGTGATTAAGGTATGCGCCTGACGCAATATTTCTTTTCTTTTCACCTCAGATAATTCTTCGATGGCTAAGGTTAGCGCGTCAAGTGCATCATCAAATGTTGGTCCGTTTTCTTTTTTATCTGCTGTATTAAGTTGTACTTTAGACATACGGCCTCATCGGTTAACAAAAATACTTGGTGTTCTAATTTAATACATCTGATGTTTTTTGTCAACAAAAAGTGCGGTCGATGAAGGGATCCCGAACAACGTGAGGGATCCCTTCGGTCAAGCGCCGTGCCATTTCCGGAGATCCCTCACGTTGTTCGGGATGACGTACATTTAAAATTTACTCCGCTATAGCGTCATCACCGTCGATGTTGGAAAATCATCCTCTGCTATGCTGTTCTCCATCCATTGTGATGTTCTGATAACATACTCGGTTTCATCAAAATCAAGCGGCGCTTTCTTTACATGTTTCATATAACGAGGTGCCGCGTTCTGTGACAATATCGAGAAAGTCCTTAGTGGGGTTGCATAAATATTCGAGTAAACATCATGAGGATATAAAATTGCGGTATATTTGAGGGCTAATGGACCATAGCTACGGACAAGATACGCGTCTATTGATTTAATTCCATGAAGTTTAGTCGGCCCGAAAGGATAGAGCACCGGTGATTCGTTCCATTCCTCTGTAGAAAAATAATCCCCTCTCGATATATTATGCATCAGATCATTTCCATAACTAATGACTGGTTCATTACCGTTCGTTCTCCAAACACCCGGGAAGATATCAATACATGGTCTGCCAACTTCCGCTAGGGGTGAGCCAGCCCCACCTTTTGGGCTATCAGCATAAAAACTCTGCCAACCACCCGTCCATACCTGTGCTCGAATGGAAATGCCTGTTTCTTCTGAAAAAATACCCTTATCGACTAAAGATTGAAACGCTTTTACGCTATCAGGATGAAGCATCAAATCAATATCATCATCATTGCGAATGATTCCGCCCTCTCTTCTTGCGCCAAGTGCTGTGCCACAAGCGATTCTATAATCGATTTTATGTTTGATAAAAAATTTGTGGAGCAAATCCGCCATGGAATATAAATGCGCCGCCTCTTTTTTATTTAAAAAATTTATTGAAGGGTCAACGGGATTGGTCAAAAAAGTTTTCGCTGCAAGCGTAGGTGAGTACCAAGCCACAAAAATACCGCAGACAATCCCCGCGAAATGTCGCAGGTATTCTACAAAATCGACAAGCAATGACTGCATATTACCGATGGCAAACTCTCGTGTTCTTATGGACTCAACGATGGTGTCTATGACTCGACAAATATCTGATAGCAATTTCGACACAAGACTCAATGCGCAAGAAAGCGGGATGCCTGACGCCACCAAGCGTGATAAGAATGGATTTTTAATTCCATTGATCATCATGCAATATTTATAACTGAGTTCTTTCCCAAAGATTTCTATCTCAGGATATCGTTTAATGGTTTTAAAAAATCGCCTGGGGACTGAAACAGCGTTCCTTTTATTGTTCGGTAAAACAGCAACGCTTGGTAATTCAATTATTACTTGTACATCATTATTTGTTTGCATAGATACATCCAATAACTTATTTCAGCGCGGTATTATACAACATTAAACTACTTTGGAAAAAATTATACCAAAAGCCATTGCCTTCGAACTGGAAATTGGGCGAAGACTTAGGTCGTTACTGAGTGGATTAGCGCAGATAATTAGCACAAAAGCCCGTAAGCAGCGCAGCATAATACGGGCTTTTGTTTGACCGGTTACCGAGTTTCGTGGAGCGACTGAAACAATAACCAATACTTTGAATTTTTACTAAAATACTAATCCGCCATGTTTCTTACACGTTGCACTTCAATAACCAAGGTCTTGAAGTAATCATAAGACATGTAAAAATTTCCTTTATCACCGATACTTGCACCCCAAGAGTTACGCAAGCTCAATAAACCTCGATGCGTACGACCGTGACCATCAATTGCCACAGCATTGTCATCGTAGCCGGTGATCACCATTTCATGACCAGGCATGTCATTGTCGTTCTGCATGTCTTTCACGATTTCTGGTGTTAATACCCAACTGTCATTGGTCGCATTATGCTTACCAACTGCACCAGCGGTCCCCTTATTAATCGAGGGGAGCAACACACCGAACGTTAAGCGATCGCCTGCGTTCAACACCGCTTTAACCTCAATTAGCGTGGTGTTTAAGTTGGTTTGATCCGCAAAAACTTGATAAATATCTAACACAGATGACCATGAAACGACATTGTAGTCCATTGGCTCGCTGAGTTGATGGTAATCTATTAGCGACATTTCCGTACCAGGAATAGGATCATTTCCATTAACAGGATATTCGGTCACACCACCACAACCATTTGCTACTTGCTGATCTTTACTAACGATACCAAATGCCGACATCTGATTTAAAACGACTCCACCTAAAGAGCCTTCCCATCCACTTGGGTTATAACCGTTGTTTTCAAGATAACGCCCCAATTGTAACTGGCACAACTGGCTGATGTAATCGCCTTTATTTAATACAGCATCAACCGCTGCCGTATCGGCAAAGGTCACACACGAGCCAAAACTGCCCTGATCAAGTACGGGAACACTTCCCATGCCGAGTTGAACACTCTTTGTGGGGCCTACTGACAGTGAAGCATCATGTTTTAGTGCGCTATCGACCCTGCTAACAACTTTTTGCAGTGCCTTATCTGATAGTGCAATCTTTAACAACGTGATGTGTTTAACAACATTTGTCTTTGCTTTTACTAACGTTGAATTATTGAGGGTCTGGTCTACTGTGCCAACAACTTCAACATCTTGTGCCATCACTCCAGCACTGAATAACATAAGAAATAAAATACGACGCGATAATTTCATAACAACATCTCCGTAAGGTCATCTCGATTTGAAAGGAAAGGAAGTATACCATGTGATTTAAAATCAATCACTAGCCTGCTGACTCGTTATCTATTTGTATTAAGCAGCGCGATTATCCGGCTGCTTGTTCAATAAACAGTCTCTTTAACGGCAAAACGCTATCGCAAACCCTTATACCAAGACCGCGTATCGCAGCCACCGGTGGTATCGGATTAGCAAATATCGTTTTCAAACCACCCATTAACGCTATCATTTGCCATACGGCGTGCTTACGCTGACGCTGGTAAGCACCCAACATTTTATTTGAGCATAGCTGTGTCTTATCTGAGCCAAGCAGATCAAGCCAGGCAGTCAGGTCAGCCAACCCCACATTTAACCCTAGTCCCGCTAAAGGATGAATGGTGTGCGCAGCATCTCCCATTAATAACCAATGGGGACCGCTATAACGTTTTGCATGACGCATGTGCAAAGGAAATTGGTGGCGCTTATCCAACACCGTGCACCCGCCCAGTTTAGCGGCAAACGCTGTTGTTAATTGTGCGGCAAACTCATCGTCAGATAAAGTCATTAAGGCCTGCGCTCGAGAAGACGTTGTTGACCAAACGATTGAACACTGATGCGAATCTGCCAGCGGTAAAAAAGCAAGCGGTCCATCGGGGTTAAATACTTGGTATGCCGTATGTTGATGCGGCTTTTCCGTGCCTATTAGCGTCACAATAGCTTGCTGATGGTATGGCCAACTGGTAAGCGACACCCCCAATAATTGTCGAGTAGTGGATGTTGCCCCATCGGCGACAATGAGTAATTTAGCCTGCCATGTAGTATCACCATCAGTAACACTAAGATCATCTGTAGACGGTTGCACGTCCAAAACCTTGGAGTGCGGGAAAATAACAATATTTTGCTTGGACAATCGCTGCAGTAAAGCCTGCTTGACGACTGCCTCTTCAATAATTGTCCCCAAACGATCACAGCCAATCATCCGAGCATCAAAATCAATATGAGCGTTACTCGCCGCATCCCAAACATGCATGTGTTGATAGGGTGATGCACGCGTTTTATCCAAATGCTCCCAAATACCCAGCTTGTCCAACAAAGATTGGGATGCTTGATTGATCGCATAGACACGTGGATCGATAAGGTTGGTGTCAGCCGTCAACCCACCTGCATCAATAAGAGCGACAGAAAAATCACGTTGGCTCATGGCAATTGCTGCGGTTAAACCGACAATGCCACCGCCAATGATCACCACATCAAAGGACTTTTTCATCAAGACTCCTCAATGGTAACCCACAGACCAAATCGGGGGTAATCCCCGCAAAACCGCGCGCATAACGGGTTAAACAATTTTTTAATAGCGGGATATTATCCAAGGCAATTAATCCGGCGCTTCGCATCACCGCAAGGCCCGGTACACGGCTGGTAAAAAGCTCGACCAAACCATCGGTTAGTCGAGTAATGGCTGCTTGATCATGCCGACGTGCCTGCTGGTAGGTGGATAGCATTTCAGTCGTTAAGCCCTCATGAGCAATACATTGTGCGAGCGTTGCAACATCGCGCAAGCCAAGATTAAAACCTTGGCCAGCCACCGGGTGCAACGTATGCGCAGCATTGCCCACAAAAACCACCTTTCCTATCACTTGTTGCTTCATAATAACTTGGCGCAGTGGATAGACAACCCGCTCCCCCACTTTAACAAAACGTCCTAGACGGTATCCAAACGCACGCTGCAATGCTTTCAAAAAATCGGCCTCACTGCTTATACGCAACAATTTGGCCTTATCCGGCGGCAAAGACCAAACCAGCGAAGAGCGCAAATCCGTCATGGGCAATAAAGCCAATGGGCCAGAAGAAGTAAAACGCTCGTATGCCTGCTGCTGGTGTGGGCGAGCCAAACCAATATTAGCAACGATAGCATGCTGACCATAATCTTTCTTTTGAGTCGGTAAGCTGCACAATTGCCGCACCGATGAATCAGCCCCATCCGCAGCTACA